>JBDNGV010000456.1:0-6475 GCA_041689125.1 Daejeonella sp. | reverse complement strand
TTTACCGGAGGTTTTCTAGGATTTAAATTTGGCGGGTATTTCATTGCTCTTTACAATAATTATGACCTTAATCCGGGGCTAAACCCAGAGGATTTCAAAGAGGTTTTGAATATTAGTAAAGAGGTAAATAAAAAAGATACTGCTTATTGGAAGCAGGCAAGGCCAATCCCTTTGACAATTGAGGAGCAAACTGATTATGTAAAAAAGGCGGTTTTGGCGACAAAACGTGAGTCTAAGGAATATCTGGATTCGTTGGATAGGGTAAACAATAAACTAAAGCCACTTGGCTTTATTATCGGTTCGGGTTATAATCCACGAAACAGATTTAAGAAAGAGTATTACCAATTTAGCTCTCTAATTAATTCTCTTTTTTATAATACAGTAGAAGGTTTCGGAATTAATTACAAAGTTTCGTATTCAAAACAGATCGATTCGCTAACTAATAAATTCATTCGTTATTCGGGAAAAGTTCGTTATGGTTTGTCGAGCGAAAATTTTTACTCAAGTTTTTCTGCTGCTATTCCATTAAAGAGCTCTAGGATTCTTTTCAATGCCGGATCAGATGTTTTGGACTTGAGTGATCAGGAGGGAATTAATCAGCTTCAGAATTCATTTAACTCATTATTATATGAAAGAAACTTGCTCAAACTCTATGAAGCAAAATTTTTGAATCTTAGTTATACAAAGCCAATAGGCAGTATTCAAACCAGTATAAGTACTGAATGGGCAAACCGAAGGTCACTTCAAAATACATCAGATTTTACTATCAGGGATTTGAGTAGAAGGGAATTTACTTCAAATAATCCTTTTTTTCCAGACTCTGACCTGCCACTGTTTCTTGAAAATCAGGCATTTACGATTAAATTTAGAGCTAGTTATGCTTTTAGTAATGATTATGCCACCTATCCTTCGGGTAAATATTATATGCCATCAAAATACCCAAGACTAGGGCTGAGTTATGAAAGGGGTGTAAATGGAATCTTTGGTTCTGATGTAGATTATTCTCGGATCTCGTTTGACCTCACAAAATCAGATATAAAATTGGGTTTGATTGGCAATTCGGCATTCTGGCTGGGGGCCGGTAAGTTTTTGAATACCAAAAATTTATATTTTATTGATTATAAGCATTTTATTGGCACACAAACGCTGGGTTATACTCCAAGAGTAAATAGTTTTTTATATCTTGATTATTATAATTTCAGCACAGCCGACCAATACGTTGAAGCGCATTTTGAGCATAATTTTTCTGGTTTTTTATTCAACAAACTGCCGCTTTTAAGGAAATTAAAGCTGAATGAGCTTGCTGGCTTTAATTATTTAGGAACGCCTGCTACAAAATCATATTCTGAATTCTATTTTGGTCTTAAATACCTGAATTTCCGTGTCTTGTATGGCTGGTCTTATTTAAATGGAAATAAAGCAGACTTTGGCTTCAGGATAGGTACTAGCCTTTAAGGTTTATTCTAAACTGCTTTCCTGAAATTCTCTTGCAGAATTTGTTTAGTCGACTTATATTTGCATCGCATTAAACGCTGTTTGCAACAGTATCAATGAATTATGATAAAATACCAAACACTTCTCTACTATTGTTATAGTAGAATTGAAGATGCAGAACAATTCGCATTAGATCACCTTCAGTTTTGTAAATCACTAAATCTTTTCGGTAGGATAATCGTCGCTGATGAGGGTCTAAATGGAACCGTTTCGGGCTCAGCCGAATCCTGTAAAATTTACAGGGATACTCTCCATGCTGATCCTCGTTTCTTAAAAATTGATTTTAAAATCGATGACGTTGAAGAACCTTCATTCATCAAGATGCATTGCCGTTACAAGACAGAAATTGTACACTCAGGACTTTGCGATCCGGGCATTATCAATCCGGAAAAGAAAACAGGAATACATTTAGAGCCTGCAGATTTTGTTAAGATGAAAGATGACCAAGATGTGGTGGTCGTTGACGTAAGATCGAACTATGAGCATTCAATTGGCCGTTTCAAGAATGCAGTTACCTTTGACATTGAGAATTTTCGTGATTTTCCGGCTATGATTAATCAGCTTGCTCAATATAAAGACAAGAAGATTGTAACTTATTGTACAGGAGGAATAAAATGTGAGAAGGCTTCTGCTTTATTGCTTCATGAAGGTTTTGAAAATGTATACCAGTTGCATGGCGGAATCATAAAGTATGGTAAGGAAGCCGGGGGTGAAGATTTTGATGGCAAATGTTACGTATTTGACAATCGGGTTGCTGTGGAAGTGAATTCCGTAAATCCGAAGGTAATTTCTACCTGCCGGAATTGCGGTGCGCATACAAGCAAAATGATCAATTGTGCCAACCCTGAATGTAATGAGCATTTTACCCAATGTGATAATTGCGGTGAAAAGCTTGATGGCGCTTGTTCTGAGCTCTGTCAGTCACATCCAAGAAAACGTGAATACGACGGTACCGGTTATTATGTTAAGGTCCCGCAACCGATAAATAGGCAGAAGTTAAAACTTTCTCAGGTTTAATAATTTGTGTCATTGCTGTCAGCGTAAAATGAAATAGCAAATAATTTTCCTACGGTTGGTGTTTTCACCACCCGCTAAAAAAAATAAATTCTATGAAAAAGCTCCTTTCCATCGCAATTATAGCCTTATTAATGCTACAGTTTTCTGTTGCACAGGATAAAATAATGTTTTCAAAAGAGATCTACACCAGTGGAACCGATACCCTATTGTACAGGATGCTTCTTCCTGAAAATTTTGATGCTTCAAAGAATTACCCTGTTCTTATGTTCCTCCATGGTGCAGGTGAACGAGGTAATGATAATGAGGCACAGCTAATTCATGGAAGTAAACTTTTTTTAAGGCCTGATCTTAGAAGAGATTTTCCGGCAATCGTTGTTTTTCCGCAATGTCCAAAAAATGAGTTCTGGGCAAATATCAGATTAGGTGATGGAAAATCCGGAGATCGTTTCAACTTTCAAAAGGGAGGAGAACCTAATAAATCGATGCAGCTTTTAATAGGCCTTCAAGGTCATTTGAAAAAGCTGAAGTATACAGATAATTCCTGTTTCTACGTGGGGGGACTTTCGATGGGAGGCATGGGTACCTTTGAGATATTAAGGCGTAAACCTAAAGCTTTCGCCGCCGCATTTGCAATTTGCGGGGGTGATGATATTGGGAATGTGAAAAAGTATAAAAATGTTCCGCTATGGATATTTCATGGAGGAAAAGATAAAACTGTACCGATTTCAAAATCAGAAGCGGTGGTTAATGAGTTGAAGAGGTTGAATCGTCCTGCAAAATTTACAGTCTATCCAGAAGCAGGTCATAACAGTTGGGATGCGGCTTTTGCAGAACCTGAGTTTTTATCCTGGATATTCTCTCATAAAAGGTAATTATTCAGAACTTGTGTCTTTTTTTGTAATGCCAGGCTTGAACCTTGGTTTGTACACCGGTTTTGATTTTACCTCTGATTCCGGCTCTTTATTCAGGCCGGTATCTTCTGCCTTCTCCTGCACTTTGATTGTAGCTTTGAATCTTGTTACGTAGGCAGGAGAGGGATTAGATTCTGTTTTTTGAACTAAAAGGTCTTCCTTTGGAGGGATAACCGCTTTAAAGCGAGGCGCGTAAGCAGGCTTTTCCTGATTTATATCTTGGGTTGTTGATTTTTCCTGTACAATAGCCGAAGTACCGACTTCCTCCTTAACAGGCTTCGGTTCTTCTTTTAAAGGATAGGCTCTACGTAATTTATTAAACCAGAATTTCTTACTGTAATCAAAACTTTTTTCACCCATTTGAAGAAAATGACTTTCAAATTCAGAAAAAAATGCACTTTCTTTTGCCTTAAGCTGAAAAGCATCAATTTTTTTCTTGGTTAATAATTCTTCGAAGGTCATTTCAACATGTTAAGAGTATTTATTCTGCCATATTATGATAAACTGCCTGAACATCGTCGTCCTCTTCAAGCTTGTCAATTAATTTGAAAACATCTGTAGTTTGTTCTTCTGTTACTTCTGTCGTAGATTCCGCTATACGCTCTAGTTTGGCACTGATTACCGGAATATTTTTCTCCTCAAGTGCTTTTTGCATTTTTCCGAAATCTTCAAATGAAGTATGAATTACTCCAATGTCTTTACCTGATTCATCAACCTCTACGTAAAGATCTTCAAGGCCAGCATCAATCAATTCAAATTCCAATTCATCTAGTTCCATTTCTCCAGGGTCGAATCTAAAAACTGATTTTCGGGTAAAAATAAAATCCAAAGATCCTGTCTTGCCCAATGTGCCATTGGTTTTATTGAAATAACTACGAACATTTGCTACTGTTCTGTTGGTATTATCAGTTGCGGTTTCAATCAATATTGCAACGCCATGTGGAGCATAACCTTCATAAACGATTTCCTCATAATTACTTTCATCCTTGTTGGTTGCTCTTTTAATTGCTGCCTCAACCGTGTGCTTTGGCATGTTTACAGCTTTCGCATTCTGCATTGCAGTACGAAGGCGTGAATTTCCGTCAGGATTTGAACCACCGTCTTTCACTGCCATCACGATCTCTTTACCTAGTCGGGTAAATTGTACCGCCATTTTCGCCCAGCGTTTGAACTTTCTCTCTTTACGGAACTCGAATGCTCTCCCCATTTTATGTACTATTTGTGTCTACGTTTATTCCAAAAGTCATCAATTTTGCCGCTAAAATACATGTCCTGATAAAATTTCAGGTCAATCAGGCGATTTTTATTTAAATCTAAGATATACACCGAATTTCTGTTCTGCGATTCTGAATTATCTCTTAAGGTTTTTCAGCATAGATTCTGTCATTTTAGAGATGTCAAATTCCGGTTTCCAGCCCCAGTCATTGCTTGCACTGCTGTCATTTATAAATCTTGGCCAGCTGTCTGCAATGGCTTGACGCTGATCATATTCTGTATAGTCTAATCTGAAATCCGGAATATGCTTTTTAATTTCATTTGCCAGTATTTCAGGTGTGAAACTCATACCAGTAAAGTTATAGGATGATCTGATACTGATTTTCTCTGCCGGTGCATCCATCAACTCAATGGTCCCACGAATGGCATCATCCATATACATCATTGGTAATTCAGTTTCAGCCGAAAGGAAACTTCTGTAACTGCTTTTCCTGAGGGCATCATGAAAAATATGAATGGCGTAGTCTGTTGTTCCACCCCCCGGTGCTGCTTTCCAGCTAATCAATCCAGGATACCGTATACTTCTCACATCTAATCCGTAACGATGAAAATAGTATTCGCACCAGCGTTCGCCGGCAAGCTTACTAATGCCATAAACAGTATTCGGATCCATCACACAATATTGTGGTGTTTGATCTTTGGGTGAATTCGGACCGAAAACGGCTATAGAACTTGGCCAGTAGATTCGGGCCGTTTTGTATTCAAGAGCAAGATCAAGGACGTTTAGTAAGCCATTCATATTTAAATCCCAAGCTAATTTGGGATTTTGCTCTCCTGTTGCTGATAAAAGTGCGGCAAGCAGGTAAACTTGCGTGGGCTTATACTTCTGAAATAATTGTTTCAGAATATCCTTTTCAAGCACATTGATAAACTCGAATGGACCAGCATTTTTAATATCATAATCAGGCCGGCGGATATCACAAGCTATAACATTCCCATCTCCATAGCTCTTTCTTAAAGCAGTGACTAATTCTGTACCTATTTGCCCATTAGAGCCAATAACCACAATTTTTTCAATCATAATAATTGGTTTTCCTCAAAGTTAGAAAAACTGCTTTGCTTTAGCCATTAAATATCTGAATCCTGATTTATTTAAATTTTACCGCTAATACAAATGGCTTGTTAAATCTGCTTATCTTCCCATCGGTATCAAAAAAATCTGCCTGCAAAAGATAGATACCTCCGGGTACAAGCTGGCTTTGTTCATTAAAACCATCCCAGATAATTGAACCTTCAATATTTAATATGAAGTTTTTCAGAAGCCTCTTTATCAATACTCCATGGACGTTAAATATGGAAACATTAGCAATTTTCCCCGGTACGGGAAATCGATAGTTCATTTCAAGTAGATCTTCATAACCATCATTGTCTGGCGAAAATGTTTTTGAAGCAAGAGTTAATTGTTCCTTAAACAGTGGATCCTCGGAATGCTGAGAATTTTTGTAGCCTGGAGTGGCAAAACCGGATGCCGAGGTTGCCGATCTAAGATTCCCCTGATCACTATTTGGTCTTTTTAGCTTACTACGTTCCAAACTTACTCCCTCTCTGGTTTTAAGTAGCTGGAAATGCATTTTATCTGTATAACTTAATTGATCAATTTTTTGCCCGTTGCTGATCAGAACAGCTGTACCTGCATCATCATTAAATGCAGGGAAAGGATTAATTCTAATTAAAGAGGCTGTATCTTTTATGAAGTATTCCTTTCTAATATTGCTAGGATCCGGTGTAAGTGCGAGGTAATTTCCGGCTTCTAGGAACAATTGTTTTTTACTTACTTG
>JBDNGV010000455.1:0-7492 GCA_041689125.1 Daejeonella sp. | reverse complement strand
TCATCATAATCAAGCTCCTCTACGATTTCTGAACGTCTATCCGGGTGCAGGTTTTCAAGCAGTTTTTCAGGATGAAACTCTGCATCCATCTCAGATATAACTTCGGATGCAAGTTCTGCAGGTAAAATGCTGATTATTCGTTCCCTCGATTCTTGAGATAAACTTTCAAAAAGTATGGCTATTTCTGAGGTATGATATTCAGATATAAGTTCTTTCAATACCGAGTCATCTTCTTCAAGAGCCCGCTTAATCTTTAAAAGATCTGTTTTATCTAATTCGAAAGACTGCATACCATAAAAGTAGGTAATAGAGATGAGAATTGACCCGTTTTTGTCGTCTTAGGATTAAGAAAATTGCATTGGAGCAATTTAAAATTTAAGCCTCTCTTAAATTAGCTTTTATTGAGCCACCCTTTTCTCCAGAAGAAAATCATTTGTATGACTGCAATCAAAAGCATTCCCGCTATGATATAGATGTAACCATGCTCCATATAAAGTTCAGGCATATTATTGTGAAGCATTTTACCTGTTTCCGGATCTTGCTTTGCAAAATTCATCCCGTAAATCCCCGCAATAAATGTAAGCGGTATAAATATGGATGAAATTATGGTCAAAACTTTCATAATCTCATTCATCCTGTGACTTATAAGTGATAAATTCATATCTACAAGACTGGTAGTCAAATCTTTATAGCTTTCTACAAGATCAATTATTTGCAAGCAATGATCATAGGTGTCTTTTAGATAGTTTTTTGTCATTTTATTAATAATAAATAGGATGTTTCCCCTGTCCGAATATTTCCTTTCCCTCCTTCCAAACGATGAACTACTGGTTCAAAAGTTAAAACATAGCTTTCCTGAAAACTAATGAGTATATGAGGTAATAAAATAAAAGATACTTGTTCATTTTCGATCTCCAGGTTATTATTAACGTACATATTTCTGCTTACTGCAAACAGGAAATCACTATACTCATCAAGTTTTGGTCTTTGACGGCAGTCGGCAATGTCCTCCATGACCAGCTTATTTATATTGAATTTGTTTTGAAGAAATTCAAGGAGATTTACATCGCCTATTCCGCGAATATCAAGCCAATGATTAAAACCTGGATACAATTCTAAACCACTTGAAATTTCCTCAGTTGAATTGACTTTAAGGCTATGAAACTGATCACCTTTGTAAGAATAAATTATAATTTTGGGTTTTAACGAACCTTCAAAAAGTTGAATTGAGCCTGGACTTGTTCCGGTTATTGGAACATATTTTTTGGATTTTAAGCTTATTCTTCGGATCCTCGACATAATTAAAGATACTGAATACTTTGTGGCCCCTGATTAAAAATAAGATCAACAATGCTTAAATTTGGTAAAAATCCATTTCTCTCTTCAAAAACCTGAAAATATGGTTGAAAACCAATTTGGGATAATTGTTTTGGGTGTATGCTTTCCCGGTAATCATTCAATTCCGTATATATTTTTTCAAAACTGTTAGTGTAGCTATAAGTAATATTTATTTTAAGTAAACGGTTAAATAGGCGAAATAGGTCTTCATTATAATCGAAAAGAAAATCCCATTTCTTTTGATAAAAAACATGAAGATCGTCTTCGTAATATTCAAAATAGGCTGAGCTTCTGTATGAAGTTTCTAAACTCATCCAGTGTAGCCTTTGCCAATTAAAGTCATAGCTTATTCTAACATCCTTTACCGGCGTATGATTCTTGGAGCCTCTGATAAGCGGTACAATAAGGTCTAGAGGTCCATTTGGGGAATGGATTGTGGCTCTGTTTCGATAGCTTTGTTTTTGGAAATTTTCTGCATTCTCTAAAATGAGATTATCTTTATGTTTGAGTATTTTACTGAAATACTCAATGGAAGGAAGATAAAATAAAGGGAATACTGCACCTTTTTCCATCGTATAAGTTATGTTTGTATAACAGAGGCTAAAATTAGTAATTTAACAGCCATGCTGCAAGGAGTTAATTATTGGCTGGGACATGAACATTTCATTCTAATCTGTATATTCCAATTTTAATGAATCGAGTTACATTCCGAATTACATCTGTTTTAATAAATACCATATCTTTTCTTCCTTTCCCTGTTTTATATTTCTTTTCGGATATATTGTACTTATTCTTGTATTACATCATTAAATACAGACGAAAGGTTGTTACAGAAAACCTATTAAATTCCTTTCCTGAAAAATCAAAATCTGAGCTTAAGCAGATAGAAAAGCGATTTTACCGCTATTTG
The DNA here is from genome assembly GCA_041689125.1 of Daejeonella sp. Taxonomy (GTDB): domain Bacteria; phylum Bacteroidota; class Bacteroidia; order Sphingobacteriales; family Sphingobacteriaceae; genus Daejeonella. Next base: position 5,244 of record JBDNGV010000455.1, on the reverse strand, counting down.
GCAGACTTAATGCTTGAATCTGTCAAAACAATATCCATTAGTGCCAATGAGATCAAAAAAAGGTTCGTGTTCAAAAACTTAGAAATACTGACAAATTATCTTCAAAATGAAAAATCAGTCATTGCTGTTACCGGACATTATGGTAATTGGGAATGGGGTCCGGTAGCAATTGGGCTTGAATTGAAAGAAAAAGTCCTTGTCGTTTATAAGCCCTTGTCAGATAAACGTTTTGAAGGACTAATGAATTCTATGCGAAGTCGGTTTGGGTCTATTATGGTACCAATGAAACAGACACTCAGAAAGGTTGTGGAGTTTAAAAATGAGCCACATGTATTGGTTCTAGTGGGAGATCAAACACCAAGCCGTGAAGAATCAGAATATTTTACTAGCTTTTTAAATCAGCAGACAGCTGTGTTTCTTGGAGTTGAAAAAATTGCATTAAAAACAAATAATCCAATTATTTATTTTAGCTTAAATAGATTAAAAAGAGGTTATTATGAATGTTTAGTTAAATCTTTAATTGATATTCCTGAACATGCAAAAGAATTTGAAATTACAAATTTACATATCAGAGAACTTGAAAAAAATATTCGCTTTCAGCCAGAATATTGGTTATGGTCACATAAAAGATGGAAATTTAGTCCGGAGAATTTAAAGAAATGACCAAAGTACCTAAAGTAGCAGCAGTAATCCTGAATTGGAATGGGCAAGGCTTTTTAGAAAAGTTTCTTCCATCTGTAATAAGTAGTACATACCCCTGCCTTGAAATTGTGGTAGGTGATAATGCTTCAACAGATAATTCTGTAGAATTCCTTGAAAATAATTATCCTGGTGTCAGAGTTATTCAAAATGATCAGAATTATGGTTTTGCAGGTGGTTACAACAGGATATTAGAACAGCTTGATGCAGAGTATTTTATTTTATTAAATTCTGATGTTGAAGTTTCCCCAAATTGGATAGAACCAGTAATCCACTTGATGGAATCTGAAATGAATATTGCTGTAGCTCAACCGAAAATTCTCTCCTATTCTCAAAAAGACCATTTTGAATATGCCGGAGCGGCTGGTGGCTACCTTGATTCTTTAGGATATCCTTTTTGCCGGGGTAGAATATTTGATACTATTGAAGATGATCATGGACAATACGATGATTTTTCTGAAATTTTTTGGGCTTCCGGTGCGGCTTTATTCATAAAACGGAATTATTGGTTAGAATCCGGAGGGCTTGATCCGGATTTCTTCTCTCATATGGAAGAGATTGATCTTTGTTGGCGACTTAAGAATAAAGGTTACATGATCGTTTATTGTCCGAAATCAAAGGTATATCATGTTGGAGGTGGTACCTTGAATGCGGATAGTCCTTTTAAAACTTATCTTAATTTCAGAAATAACCTGGTTTTACTTCAAAAAAATCTGTCCTTTGGCATGGCATTTTTGGTGATTTTTATTCGTTTTTGGCTTGATTTATTATCATTGATTAAGTATTTGTTTGATGGTAAACCCAAAAATGCAATTGCAATAAGCAAGGCTCATTTTTACTTCTTAGGCCATCTATTTAAAAATATTAATAAGGCAAGCCAAATAAATATTACAAAGTTTAATGCTTTAGGCCTCTATAAAGGAAGTATCGTTTGGCAATACTTTATCCTAAAGAAAAGAAAATTTAGCAGTTTAAAGGAAACTATCTAAAGCCATTTTGTAGCCAGGCAGTCCGAAACCGGTTAAAACCCCCTTACAGTTCTTTCCAGTAAGTGATATATGTCGGTATTCTTCACGAGAATAAATATTAGAGATATGAACCTCAACTACAGGCGTTTTGATTGCTGCGATAGCATCTGAAATAGCTACAGATGTATGAGTATATCCACCCCCATTCAATATAATGCCATCATAACTAAAGCCAACTTCATGCAATTTATTAATGATCTCACCTTCAACATTACTTTGAAAATAATCTAGCTGAATAGAACTGTATTTAATTTTCAATTCTTGAAAATAAGTATCAAAGCTGCTATCACCATAGATAGATTTCTCTCGTACGCCCAGTAAATTTAAATTTGGTCCGTTAATTATCTGTATTTTCATTGATTATTCGTGATTTGTGATTTCAAATTTATGAATACGAAATGGCGTTTCATTAATTAAAAATAAAAAATAAATTGGACTGGCAAACAGGAATTATTGGCTTTAAATCATATTTAAGATTAGAGCGTTCATTATCGGCAAATACGATTGAGGCTTATTTGCATGATGTAGATATGCTGATTCAGTTTTTTAAAGGTAGAACTGTAAATAAAGTAGTATCAGAAGTTACTGCTAATGATTTAAAAGTTTTTTTGGTATGGGTAAATGAACTAGGGATGCTTCCTCCCTCACAGGCAAGGGTTTTATCGGGTTTAAAAGCATTTTTTAAATATTTACTTTTGGATAATCAGATAAAAACTGATCCTTCAGCCCTTATTGAGAGTCCTAAAATGAGCAGAAAATTACCCGATACCCTCAGTATTCTCGAAATAAACAAATTGATAGAAGCCATTGATCTGTCAAAAGCGGAAGGAATGCGTAATAAGGCCATGATCGAAATCTTATATGGTTGCGGATTACGGGTTTCTGAACTTACAAGTCTTAAAATTTCGAATCTTTTCTTGGACATTGACTTTATAAAGATCCTTGGGAAGGGTAATAAGGAGCGTTTAGTTCCGATTGGATCAGACGCTATTAAATTTTTAAATATTTTTATCGATGAAGTGCGCGTTCATATAGCCGTAAAACCCGGTAAAGAGGATTTCGTATTCTTAAATATGCGGGGGAATCCGATATCAAGAGTGATGGTGTTTCTGATAATCAAGGATCTGGCAAAAAAAGCTGGTATAAATAAAAGTATAAGTCCGCATACCTTTAGACATTCCTTTGCAACTCATTTGATTGAAGGTGGCGCCGACCTTAGAGCTGTACAGGAAATGCTGGGTCATGAAAGTATTACCACAACCGAGATATACACTCATTTGGACCGTGATTATTTAAGGGATACCATCATTCAGTTTCACCCCAGAAACTAATTCTATTGTTCTTCCTTAAAATAAACCTTATAATAATTCATTGATTTATCATCATCAAAACCCTTTTCTATCAGTTCCTTGTTTCCATGAATATAAATATGAAAATTCCTGTCGAGTTTCAAAACGCTTTTAAACACCCTAGATTGTTTTTTTACTGCGGCTCCTGAAATATCAAAAGGCTGATCAATGCCTGCATCAAATTCCTCGTTATAATCGCGGCTGAATTTTTTGAATGATTCAATCGCTTTGGGATTTTCGATCACTTCTTCTGAAAATTCATTAAGATCAAAACTTTCTTTCTCCTTGAAATATTTCATGGAGCGGTTCAAGAGGTCAATCTTATCCGCCTTAGAAATATCAAAATCTTCATCTATTTTACTGGAAATGAAATTTTTATAAACGCCTAATGTTGTATTTGTCTTATTGAAACTATCATTTCTGATTTTTAATTGTAAGAAATCATCTTTCCAGTAAGCTGCATCGCCTCTGTTTGTCTGATCAATCAGCATCACCTTGTACCCATCCCCCTTATCTGTATTGAAGATTAAACAGCCTTTATCCAGATTCTGAATATTTATAGCATCTTCTTCATAGCTAAGGGCAAAGCCACCCTGTTCCGAACTCACTTTAAGATAACTTTCCTTTGACTCAGATTTAAATATGCCAATGGCATCAACCATTTCACCTTCTAGTTGTAAATCTTTAAAGGAAGCTACATAAAGCTCTCCTGATTTAATTTTTGGATGATTCGAAATATCAAAGAGGTACTTTGCAATGTTTCCACTCAGCTCATGAAAGCAGGCCATATCTGAAAACATCTTAGAGCTGAAATTGAACAATTCATTAAGATTAAGGTCAGCGCTAGAGTGAGTAAACCTGTAAACCTCATTTGCTTTTTCAAATGCCGACAAAAAATACTTAATCAGCAAATTCTTTAAAATTTCATCATCAATACTCAGCGGCTGCTCAGACAAAATATAAAATTCATTCTGAACCTTATTTCCAACCCTGTGAACGGAAAGAAGATCTAATGAAGCTTCCAAAAATGTAATCATATTTAGTTTATAATAAGTATAATATAGTAGTATATATAAAGCTTTAGTTAATTTAATTTGCTTCGGATCATTCTGTCTTTTCCGCGAAGATCCTGCCTTAATTCAATATTTTTTAACCCTTTTTCTTTTAATATGTTAATGGTCTCTTCACCCAGGTTTTCATTTATTTCAAGGTACAATAACCCATTTGTATCTAAATGTTTTATGGCGAAGTCAGCAATAGTCTTGTAGAAAATAAGAGGGTTATTATTCGGGACAAATAATGCCATATGTGGTTCATAATCAATAACATTAGGGAGCATTTGTTGCTTTTCTGCCTCCATTACATAAGGTGGATTACTCACTATAATCTGAAATTTTTCTTTATTCAGACTTGTGTTTGATGACTCCAATATATCATCCTGAATGAAATTTATCTTGGTTTGATTTAAGACTGCATTTTTTTTTGAGATATCCAATGCTTCTTGCGAAATATCTATCGCATAAAGCTGGGCTTCAGGAATGTTTTTTTTAATTGTTATAGGAATACAGCCACTTCCTGTGCCGATATCAATGATTCTTATTCCTTCTAATGCTCTTTTCGATATTCGAAGGTCTGAAAGTATCCACTCAACAAGTTCTTCTGTTTCAGGCCTAGGTATAAGTACTGAGGAATTAACCTTAAAGTTAAGCCCAAAAAATTCTGTTTCACCAATCACATATTGAAGTGGTTTTCCGGTTTTTAATTCTTCTAGGATTTTGAATAATGATTCATATTTATCAACAGGTATTTCTGTATCCTTTAAATTTAGGTAATTAGTCCGTTCAAGTTTAAAAGTATGACTAATACTTAACCAAGCAAGACTAATAGCTTCCTGCTTATCGTGTAGTGATATTAGGCTGTCGATAAAAATACGTTCTGCTTCTCTGAAAGTCATGTCGCAAAGTAAACCAATTCAACTGAAAAATAAACTGAACTACTGCTTTCTATATGATTGAATATAAATAAACAGGCATTGAATGATTTTTAGTAATTCATAGCTATTTTTACAGCATGTATCCCCATCAAAACTATCTCCAGCGCTGTATTGATCTTGCCCGTCTTGGAGCTGGTTCTGTTAGTCCGAACCCAATGGTAGGATGTGTAATTGT
>JBDNGV010000454.1:0-2161 GCA_041689125.1 Daejeonella sp. | reverse complement strand
TTGGTTACAAAAAACAAGAACGAGCCTATGTTAGAGGTAAATGTTAACCGCTCCATGCTCCCCTACTTAAAGAATAGCCGTACTCAGTTTGATGAGCTCAGAAGATATGGTATGATTACAAGAAACATCCTTCTTGATGAGGTGAAAATAGTAGAACGAAAGCCAGATGTAAAAAACTCCGCTAATCTGAATGGCCCAGGAAGGGCTGATGCTGTAATTAAGGCTGATCAGCTTCAAAACTGTTTCGATCTTGCCATGTGTTTGCAGGGAAGAGTGGCCGGATTGATGATCCGGAATGGCATGGCCTATTTGATGAGAAATATGAGCTCTTCATTCAGTGGACCAATTCCAATGCAAATAGTTGTAGATGGTATCAATTTGGGACCCGAATTTTTATCTGTAGTAAACATCAACGACATAGAAACTGTAGAAGTACTGAGAAGCGTAGCAAACACTGCCATATATGGTTCAATGGGCGGAGGTGGTATACTCATTATAAACACCAAACGCGGTCAAGCTGATAATAATTACAGGTCATACTCACCCGGAGTTATGAGTTATAAACCTCAGGGATTCTTTAAAGGAAGGGAATTTTATTCTCCCAATTACGCCGACCCTGCCATTAATGCAAAAATTCCGGATCTGCGTACTACTATTTATTGGAACCCAAATGTACTAAGCGACCTTTCGGGTAAAGCAAGTATTGAATTCTTCAATTCTGATGGAATTGGGAATTATAAAGCCATTGTTGAGGGGATCAATATTAATGGATCAATAGGAAGAAAAATATTCAGATATAGCGTCAAATAAAAAGATGAATACTATTAAAGTCAGAATTAAAGATAAAATTGCCGTGCTTTCTCTTGATCGCGGTCGTTCAAATGCTATAAATTCAGAAATGGTTTCTGAACTGCATCAAATGATAAGAAACATCGAAAACGATGATTCAATCGCCGGACTTATTCTCACAGGAAAGGAAGGTTTCTTTTCTGCCGGGTTGGATCTTATCGAACTATACGATTTTGATGAAGATCAGATCAAAGAGTTTTGGGTTGAATTTTTAAGTCTAGTAAGCTCAATGGTTTCTTTTAAAAAACCAATGATTGCAGCAATCAGCGGACACAGTCCGGCAGGTGGCTGTGTTCTGGCTATTTGCTGCGATTATAGGATAATGGCTGAAGGAAAATTCATTATCGGATTGAATGAAGTACCTGTAGGAATCATTGTTCCTGAAAGTATTTTCCATTTGTATGCTTTCTGGCTTGGTAATGCTCCGGCATATCGTGCCCTGCTTGAAGGTAAGTTAATGAATACACAGGAAGCACTAAGTGCAGGGCTGGTTGACGAGGTAGTCAACCCGGAAAGTATCCTTCATGCTGCTGAACGTAAAATGCTGGCATATATACAACTTGAGCGCAAAACCTGGCAACAAAGCAAAATGAATATCCGTGGAGAACTTCTTAAAAAGGTTAGTGCTGATCAGACCGAAATGCTTGGGCATATGCTTGAACAGTGGTGGTCGCCATCAACACGTTCAATATTAAAAACGATCATTCAAAATCTTAAACAAAAATCTTCCTGATATGTATAATGAACCCATGTTACGTGATGATGCCCTGAGTGGAAAAACAATCATTGTTACCGGTGGTGGAACTGGTTTAGGCAGGGCTATGAGCACTTATTTTCTTAAACTTGGTGCCAATGTGGTAATCACAAGCCGCAAAATGGATGTTCTTGAAAAAACAGCTGCCGAAATGCAAGAGGAAGCTTCTGCCGATGGCAGGGAAGTGAAGGCAAAAGTTCTGCCGGTTCAATGTGATGTCCGTAAACCTGAGGAAGTTGACGAGGTTCTGAAGAAAACACTCGAAAAGTTTGGACAGGTGAATGGTTTACTGAATAATGCAGCCGGAAATTTTATTTCTCCAACAGAAAGACTCTCTCCAAATGCATTTTCCACTATCATTGATATTGTTTTAAAAGGTACTGCCAATTGCACAATGGCTTTGGGAAAATACTGGATCAAAGAGAAACAAGCCGGAACGATCTTAAATATTGTAACAACTTATGCATTTACTGGCTCGGGTTATGTAGTGCCATCGGCCTGCGCAAAAGGCGGTGTTTTGGCTATGACCCGTTCTCTGGCAGCAGAGTGGGGCAAATA
>JBDNGV010000453.1:0-2626 GCA_041689125.1 Daejeonella sp. | reverse complement strand
TAAAATAGTGAAACAACGATTTGTCGATAACCTTGAAAAAAACTTACTGAAAGACTTCGTTTTAATGTGCGGAGGTGATCCTAATTTAGTCGATTTTCATCTTAAATCACCACCTTCCTAATCTTCCGAACACCTGTGGTGACAACACCAACCACAGGAAAACCGCAGTAAACACCAACCACAAGGAAATTTTGTAATTTCGCCTCAATGAAAACAAAACCCACCATACTGGTCGTAAATGACGACGGAATTACAGCTCCAGGAATAAAGGCTCTGATTGAAGTAATGCAAAACATTGGCAATGTTGTTGTAGTTGCTCCTGATGGACCACAATCAGGTATGGGTCATGCCATCACCATAGGCAAACCATTGCGTTTAGATAAAGTGGAATTGTACGAAAGTGTTGAGATGTACAAATGCTCTGGAACTCCCGTTGATTGCGTAAAACTGGCAGTCAATAAAGTGTTTAAGGGCAAAAAGCCTGATCTATGTGTGTCTGGAATTAACCATGGATTGAATAATTCGATCAATATACTCTACTCCGGAACCATGTCTGCAGCGGTTGAAGGTGCAATTGAAAGCATTCCTTCGATCGGTTTTTCATTGGATGATTTTGCCAATGATGCCGACTTCAGCCATTGCAAAAAATATATTGAGAAGATTACTAATCAGGTTATAAAGCATGGACTGGGTTTGGGGACTTTACTGAATGTTAATTTCCCCAGGGGTGCAGCCATAAAGGGAATCAAAATATGTAGGCAGGCAAATGCCAAATGGGCTGAAGAGTTTGATGAGCGTACCGATCCAAACAGACGCAATTATTACTGGCTGACTGGGGTGTTCCAAAATAATGACCATGGTGAGGATACCGATGTGTGGGCCTTAGATAATGGATTTGTATCAGTTGTTCCGGTGCAGTTCGATATGACTGCACATCATGCAATTCCGATTTTGAATACATGGGATTTTTAATTGAATATTGACAGGTGATGGCGGTATGAGATGTTAGACATTAGATAGGAGAAATGAAATGTGAGATAGGAGATATGAGATATGCATGAATCAATATTTGAGTATTACTCCTATCCCACAGGTCACAGCCCAAAGCAAAAAATATTTATCTACATTTAAATAAATTACACCCCCAAAATTTGTTTGTTGAGAAGTCTAGCCATCCATGAAATATTACATAATTGCCGGTGAAGCATCTGGGGATCTACATGGTTCCAACCTGATGAAAGCGCTGAAGGTCAAAGATCCTCAGGCTGAATTCAGATATTTCGGTGGTGATCTGATGATGGCTGAATCGCCCGGCTTAGTTATGCATTATTCTGAAATGGCCTTCATGGGTTTTGTTGAGGTGATTGTTAATTTGAACAAAATCCTTAAGAATATAAAAACTGCAAAACAAGATATTCTAAATTTTCAACCAGATGTTATTATCCTAGTCGACTTCCCGGGTTTTAATATGAAAATCGCTGAATTTGCAAGTAAAAGGAATTTCAAAGTCTTCTATTATATCTCACCTAAAGTTTGGGCATGGAACCAAAAGCGCGTGCTGAAGATTAAAAAGTTTGTCGACCGCATGTTCTGTATCCTGCCATTTGAGGTATCCTTCTATAAAACTTGGGGAATGGATGTTGATTACGTGGGGAATCCAATACTGGATGCAATTGCTTCCAATCCACCTGATGAGCTATTTAAGATTACACATAACTTGAATGTCAAGCCAATAGTTGCACTCCTTCCCGGTAGCAGAAAGCAAGAACTTCAAAGGGTTTTGCCTGAAATGGTCAGGACTGCAGATCGTTTTCCTCAATTCCAGTTTGTAATTGCCGGTGCTCCTTCTTTTTGTGAAACAGACTATTCGGGCTATCTTGATGGCAGAAATATTCCTGTAATTTTTAATGCAACTTATAATCTGTTGCTAAATTCAAAGGCAGCAGTTGTTACTTCGGGTACTGCAACTCTTGAAACAGCGCTTTTAAAAATACCTCAGGTGGTTGTTTATAAAGGCAATCCGGTATCGATTGCTATTGCACGTATGTTGGTGAAAATTAAATATATCTGTCTGGTTAATCTGGTAATGGATCAAACCATTGTTAAAGAATTAATTCAGGAAGAATGCACTAGCCAGAAAATCGGGGATGAACTCGATTTGATCTTGAATGACCCGCTCTATCGCACTGAAATGCTCATCAATTATGACTATATGTGCATTCGTATGGGGGAGCCTGGAGCATCCGGTAGGGCAGCAGCACTCATGTTTAATTATCTTAATGATTGATTAATCCTTAATCTTTCTTCCAAATTATTGTTTGCGCGAAAAAATATTTCCTGAGTGCAACCAAATCTCTCTTTTTTCAGTATGTATTATATTGATAATCATTGTTGTCCGGTAAAAATAAAAAAAGGGTGAGCATTTTAAAGCCAACCCCTTAGTTTTACTTTTGTAGTTACGACACAAACAAAAGTAACTATGAGCAAAAGTACAAATTTTAGCGGACAGCCGATACTGAATCAACTATTGATGTTTCTGGATAAAGGTCAGATTAGGAAATTAAGTAAAGAAAACCACGGAGATCGCTATGTCAAGAAGTTCTGTACTTATAATCATGTGGTGGTG
>JBDNGV010000452.1:0-10657 GCA_041689125.1 Daejeonella sp. | reverse complement strand
ATAGGTGTACTCTACAGTGCAGTACTTTTTCTTGGTCTTGCAGCTGCAATTGGATCTATGAATTTCCTGTTCAATTTCAAGTTTGACTGGGATACCTTTGCCATAGTTTGGGTCTGGATTGTAGGCATCTTTCAAACCGTATTTTTCCTGTCGGGAGTGCCTGTAAATTTGAACGAATTGGAGGAGGATAAAACTTATCCCGGCTGACTTAAAATCTTCACCCAGTTTGTACTTATCTCCTTAGCTACTGCTTACGCAATTATACTGCTGGCCTATGAAACTAAGATCCTGATCGAATGGGAACTTCCCAAAGGTTTGGTTTCTAATCTGATACTTGGTTATGCAGTTTTCGGGATATTGTCCTTGCTACTAATCTATCCGGTTAGGAATCACAATGAAAATAAATGGTTGAAATCCTTCAGCCGCAGTTTTTATTACGTTCTTATTCCATTAATACTATTGCTTGTCTGGGCAGTTTTGGCCAGAGTTATTGATTATGGAGTTACTGAGGAACGTTATTTTCTGATCATTTTGGCATTATGGCTCTCTTTTATTTGCGCCTATTTCCTGATTTCAAAAAGTCAGAATATTATGATTATCCCATTCAGTTTATGCTTGGTTACAGTATTTTCTGTTTATGGTCCACAGGGCGCATTTTCAACATCGAAAAGATCGCAGATTGATGAACTGAAGCAATTATTTGGAAAACACGAATCGCTAGAGGGAGAAAAGGTCATTGCATTAAAGATTAAGCCTGAGAAAGAAGACATGGCCAGGATGCTCAATATTGTAGATTACCTTGTTAATATGCACAGCCTGGAAAGTTTCAGTCCGATTCTTAAGCAGAACCTGGGTAAAGTTGAAGATTCATTACTTGCTATTTCCATTGAAAAGAAATACGATCCCCGGTCGAGTAGATGGGAGATAAGAAGCCGCCAGAAGCTTTGGTTATACACTTATCTGAACCTTGAGCCTGATGATGAAAGCGGTGCTAAATTGAATGTTGGAATAAACAGTATAGAAGCTATCAATATGGACTTTCTACTTTTGAATAAAGCAGATTATATGCTTCCTATTAATTTGACTGGCGATACCTCGTCAAATATGGTAAACGCAAATAAATTGCTCATTTACCGCATCAGAAATCAAAATAAAATAATGATAGAATTTAAGAAGCAGAAATTAATTGATAAACAGGCTTTGCAAGTCTCTAGGCAATTCCTTTCTCAGGAAATTGAATTCGATAGCTTGAGGCTTCAAATATTATTCAATCGAATAAGCTTTAATGAAAATAAAGATCTGCTTTCAGCAGATGCTTATGTACTAATAAGTCTAAAAAATTAATTAAAATAACCCCATGGGTGCAATTAATAAAAATTAAATAACCGGATAAATAATATAATAAACCACATAGAAACATAGAAAAAAAGGAGTTTGATAGCCCAATACTTGGGTTCATATAGCTATGATTTCTGTAAAGAATTGAAACGTCTTTAAATTGAATAAAAACTATGTTTCTATGTGGTTAAGAAAAAATTCAATTACACCTAAAGGGTTAGGATAATATTTATTTAAAGCCTCTGGCCCTGTTTCTTTATAGATCAAACTTTATCCCCTGCGCTAGCGGTAGTTTATCAGAATAATTGATCGTATTTGTCTGGCGTCGCATGTATGCTTTCCATGCATCCGAGCCTGATTCCCTACCACCGCCGGTTTCTTTTTCGCCGCCAAATGCTCCTCCAATTTCAGCTCCTGACGTACCGATATTCACATTGGCTATCCCGCAATCCGATCCTGCGACAGAAAGAAACTGCTCTGCTTCGCGCAAGTTTAGGGTCATGATTGCTGATGAAAGCCCCTGCGGAACTGCATTCTGCATAGCGATTGCCTCATCCAAAGTTTTATATTTCATTAGGTAGAGAATTGGGGCAAAAGTTTCATGTTGAATAATTTGAAACTCATTTTTTGCTTCTGCAATGCAGGGTTTTACATAACATCCTGATTCATAGCCTTCACCCTCTAAAATACCACCTTCAACAATAAAATGGCCACCTTCTGCCTTACATTTTTCAATTGAGCTGAGATAGTTGGTAACTGCGTTTATGTCAATCAGTGGGCCTACATGAATATTTTCATCCAGCGGATTACCTATTTTCAATTGTTTATAGGCATTCACCAATTTGTTCCTAAAGGTATCATAAACACTTTCGTGAATAATCAGTCTACGAGTTGAAGTACATCGTTGCCCGGCGGTTCCAACCGCGCCGAATACCGCACCTACTAGCGACATTTCCAGATCTGCATCCTTCGAAATGATGATGGCGTTATTTCCTCCAAGCTCAAGTAAACTTCGGCCAAGACGTGCGCCAACTGCTGCCCCGACTGCCTTTCCCATTTGAGTTGAACCGGTTGCTGAAACTAGACCGATCCGTTGATCATTACTCATCAGTTCACCAACACTGCGATCACCAACCAGAAGGCAGGATACCCCTTCTGGAACCTCATTTGCCTCAAATACTTTTTGTAAAATACGCTGGCATGCTATAGCTGTCAGCGGAGTTTTTTCGGAAGGTTTCCAGATACAAACATCACCACAGACCAAAGCAATTGCTATATTCCATGCCCAAACGGCGACAGGGAAATTAAATGCTGATATAATTCCAACGATACCTAAGGGGTGCCACTGCTCGTACATCCGATGAGCCGGTCTTTCTGAATGCATGGTTAGACCATATAACTGACGGGATAAACCCAAGGCAAAATCGCAGATATCAATCATTTCCTGTACTTCTCCATAACCTTCCTGCAGACTTTTACCCATTTCATAGCTTACAAGCTTACCCAGATCGCTTTTATGGAGCCGCAATGATTCTCCAAGCTGTCTGATTACTTCTCCCCGCCTTGGTGCAGGCCAGCTACGCCATAATCTGAATGCTTCCTCTGCTTTCAGAACCGTATTTTCATAATCAGAAGAGGTAGCGAACCTTACTGATGCGATCTCTTTCCCGTCTACAGGTGAAAAAATAACATGAGCATTTTGCTGTTCATTGCTACTCCATAATGTTCCTGTGCTGCATGCTTCATTGACCGCTTGGATTCCAAGGGCTTGTAAAACCGGTAAAATATCTATTTGCATAAAATTTCGTATTTTTGGCAAAGTTAAGCAATTCTCCTAAGGGCAGTTTAAAAGCTTTATTACAAAAAGATATTCTGACCAAGCTGCATCTTTACATATTTATTTTCAGCTAATTAGCTACTTAGTTGTCAGGATGTTGAAAAATAAAAGCAAAACAAATAGCTATTTGATTTAATTTAAAAAAAATAAGTCTCATTGTTTATATAGAATAAACCGGGAGAACGTTCTTAATCGTATTATTTTAGGATGGAAGAAGATTTTGAGTTTGGTTTTTCCGAAGATCCCAGATTTTCGGTAGAAAGATATGAAGAGATGATCCGTAATCAGGATCAGTATTTTTTTGATGCTCAAGCATTTGAAAATATAGTTGAATACTATATCGAGAAAAACGATCCGATAAAAGCATTACAGGTTACTGAATATGCCATTAATCAGCATCCTTTCGCTGCAATATTTTCAATTAAGCAAGCCCAACTTTATGTGGCAACCAATCAGTTTGATCTTGCGTTTGAATCCCTTAGCAGGGCCGAAATGCTGGAACCTTCAGAAGCAGATATTTACACCATTAGAGGGAATGTGTATGAAGGCATGGAGCGGCATCAAGATGCATTGGATAATTACCAAAAGGCATTAACCCTGGCTGAAAGTACAGATGAGATCTTGCTGCATATTGCTTATGTATACCAAAGTATGGGTGATTATGAAAATTCTGTAAGCTATCTCAAGCAATGTCTGCAGCAAAATATGGAGAATCAGGATGCTCTTTATGAACTTGCATTCTGTTATGATGTTTTGGATAAACAGGAAGAAAGCATTAAGTTTTACGAGCAATACATTGATAATGAGCCTTATTCTTATGCTGCTTGGTATAATTTGGGGAATGCATTTAATAAGATGGATCTCTTTGAAAAATCGATTGATGCTTATGATTATGCCATTCTAATTAAGGATAATTTTGCTTCAGCCTATTTCAATAAGGGTAATGCATTGGTTCATCTAGACCGATATGCTGAAGCTATTGAAGTTTACAAGCAAACATTTGAATACGAACCGCCTAGTGGCGATACGTATTGTGCCATTGGAGAATGTTATGAGAAACTTGAACGTATGGACGAGGCACGTTCATATTATAAAAAATCGGTGAAGCTTGATCCTTCACAATCTGACGCCTGGTTTGGTATCGGGGTAACACTTGACTTTGAGGAAAGATTTTTTGAATCGCTTTATTTTTATAAGAAAGCACTAGATCTTGACGATAAAAATGCAGATTACTGGTTCGCTATTGCGGATGCCCAATATAAACTAAAGCAGCTTCCTGAATCGGAAAAGGCGTATGAAAAGGTTTTAGAATTAAATCCTGTGGATATCGAGGCATGGCTGGACTATTCTTCCATTTTGTTTGAGCAAGATAAGCTGGATTCGGCCATCGAGATTATTTCCGAGGGAATTAAAAATAACCCCGACGCAGCCGAACTATATTACAGAATGGTGGCTTATCTATTTGCGGCTCATCAGTTCAGTGAAGCTCTTATCTATCTGGAGACTGCATTAAACACAGATCCTGAAAAGCACCATATTTTATTTGAATACCTTCCCCAATTACATGAAAATAAGGTTATTGTGGACATTATTAACCGTTATACCCGTTAAAAAGGCGAATAAAATATTAGCCTTTAGGATTTGATTTTTTTTTGGAGATTTGCACCTGAAAGAATCGCTTGAGTTTGAGGATTGAAATCCATTGATAGGCAGATCTAATTTTCCATAATCAATTATATAACAAATGAATTATACTTTAAAGAATATCCCTGAGCGTACAAAAAAACCGCGTCAGAACGGTCTAACTATGGTTATGGATAAGGGATTAAGTGTACGCGAAATTGAAGATTTTCTGGAAGTTGCAGGACTTCATACAGATATTGTAAAACTAGGCTGGGCCACATCCTTTGTAACACCAAATCTCGAAAATAAATTAAAGGTTTACCGGGATGCAAATATTCCGGTATACTTTGGAGGGACTCTCTTTGAGGCTTTTATTGTAAGAAATCAATTTGATGACTACCGTCGGATACTCGATAAATATGATATGAAGTTTGCTGAAGTGTCAGATGGTTCAATAACTATACCTCATGAAGAAAAGTGTGAATATATCCGTAAACTTAGTGAGCAGGTTACCGTTATCTCTGAGGTTGGGTCTAAAGATGCGGCAAAGATTTTTGCTCCGTATAAATGGATCAGTCTGATGAAAGCCGAGATTGAGGCTGGTGCATGGAAAGTGATTGCAGAAGCGCGTGAGAGTGGAAATGTAGGTCTTTATCGCGATTCTGGTGAGGTAAGGCAGGGCTTGGTAGATGAGATTTTAACTCAAATTCCTGCTGAAACAATTATCTGGGAAGCGCCGCAAAAGGCACAGCAGGTTTGGTTCATTAAATTGATTGGTACCAACATCAATCTTGGAAATATTGCCCCTGCAGATGTAATTCCTGTTGAAACATTGCGTTTAGGGTTAAGGAGTGATACCTTCGATCATTTTCTGAATATGGAAACAAAATAGGCTCAGGTAATTTAATAACAAACTTTATTCAAATGAAAAAATACGGTCTGATCGGTTATCCGCTCACTCATTCTTTCTCAAAGAAATATTTTACAGAGAAATTTTTAAATGAGGGGCTAGATAACCATCAGTATGAATTATACCCACTTCCAAATTTGAGTGATCTTCCTGAACTCATAAAAAGTATTCCAGGTCTGTGCGGATTAAATGTTACTGTGCCCCATAAGATTGGGGTGATGTATTACCTAGATAAGATTGATCCGGCAGCTAAGGAGATTGATGCGGTTAACTGTATAAAAATTGTAAATCATCAGCCGGTTGAGGCATTTTTCAGTGGGGAGCTTTCCTCAATGAATGTGAGGCTTGAGGGCTACAATACAGATGCTTTTGCTTTTGAGAAATCTTTGAAGCCATTAATGAAAAAGCATCATCAAAAGGCTTTGGTTCTTGGAACAGGGGGAGCCTCGAGGGCAGTAGCTTATGTGCTTGAAAAGTTAGGTATTTCCTATAGAGTGGTTTCAAGAAGAAACATTCGTAAGCAATTAAGTTATATAAAGTTGACAGCAGATATTCTCAATGAATATTTACTAATCATAAATACAACTCCACTAGGAACTGCTCCAAACATTGAAGAATGTCCGGATATACCTTATGAACTACTGGGAAGTAAACACCTTCTGTATGATTTGGTTTATAATCCAGCAGAAACGGAGTTTCTTAAACGTGGGAAGGCTCAAGGTGCAGCTATAAAGAATGGGATGGAAATGTTGCATATGCAGGCAGAAAAATCCTGGGAAATATGGAATAGCTGATGAAAATCCGCTTTTTATATCATTTTATTTCCACAACTTTCCTGTTTATTTCCTGTGGAACCGACTATTCTCCTAAACCTCGAGCCTATTTCAGAATTGAATTGCCTGAGAAAAAATACCAGTCCTATTCAGGAGATTGCCCATATAGCTTTGATTTTCCGATGTATGCATTAGTTCAACCAGATAGCGAGAGGGATGCAAAACCTTGCTGGCTGGATGTAAACTATCCGCAATTTAATGGCCGGATTCATTTAAGTTATCAACCAATCTCCTCAGCAGCTCAATTCAATCAGCTTACCGAGGATGCCAGGACATTTGCGTTTAAACATACCGTAAAAGCCACAGCAATAGATGAGGCAATGATATCTTATCCCAAAGAAAAAGTTTATGGAATTTATTACACCATTGATGGAAATACTGCATCTTCTGTTCAGTTTTTTCTAACGGACAGCACAAAAAACTATCTTCGGGGAGCTCTATACTTCAATGAACAACCTCGGCTTGATTCAATACAACCAGTTCTGGATTTTATTAAAAAAGATATAGACCTGATGATCAGGACATTTAAATGGAAAAATGAATGAAATTATTTTATTTATTAGCTCTCCTATTCATTGCTCAAACTGCTCATGCTCAATTAAACAGCGATGAGAAAAAAATCATTGAATATATCAAGGCAAATTTTGCTGCGTCTGAAGAATTGCTCATTGAATCGGTAAACATCAACAGCGGTACTTTGAATATTGACGGTGTAAGAAAAGTTGGTGCTATTTATCGCAGAGAGCTTGACAAGCTTGGTTTTGTTACTGAATGGGTTGATCTGCCTGATTCTTTGAGACGGGCCGGACACCTAGTTGCGAGCCGGAATGGTTCTCAGGGAAAACGACTTTTTTTAATTGGTCATTTAGATACTGTTTTCGAATTGGATATGGAATTCAGCCCCTACACCCGTCTGAACGATTCGACTGCAACCGGGCAGGGGGTCAATGATATGAAAGGTGGTAATATTGTGATGATCTCAGCACTGAAAGCACTCCATTCACTCAAATTACTTAATAATACACAGATCATTGCCTATTTCACCGGAGATGAAGAAAGTTCAGGTTCTCCGCATGAAGTAGCAAGAAAAGATTTTATTGAGCGTGCAAAAACAACTGATATTGCGCTTGGCTTTGAAGGTGCTCAAGGCTTACATACTGTTGCGGTTGCTAGAAGAGGTATTGGTGGCTGGACATTGAATGTAATTGCTAAAACAGGTCACTCTGCCGGAATTTTCAGTGAAAATGCAGGCTATGGTGCTATCTATGAAGCTGCCCGAATTATTAATGAGTTCAGAACTCAGCTGCAGGGTGAGAAATACCTTACTTTTAACCCCGGTTTAATTAGCGGCGGTTCAGAGATTCGGCTTGATCCTGCCAATGCAAAAATGGAAGCTATTGGTAAAACCAATATTATCTCACCTGCAGCTTTCGTTGCCGGAGATCTTCGTTTTATTTCTGAAGTTCAAAGAGATAGAACAAGAGAAAAGATGAAAGCTATTGTGTCCCAAAACCTGAATGGTACCAGTTCAGTTATTAATTTCACTGACGGACTTCCTGCTATGGAACCAACTGAGGGAAATTACAGACTCGTTAAGTTTCTAGATGGTGTTTCCAATGATATGGGAATCGGTACAACTCTGGCCGGAGATCCCGGTGCTCGCGGAGCAGGTGATATTTCGGATATCGCAAAATATGTAGATAGTTTGGATGGTATGGGTGCTTCCGGGAGTGGGGCACATAAACCCGGTGAATTGATTAATCTGAAAGAGCTTCCGTATCTTATTCAGCGGGCTGCACTGATGATCTACCGACTCAGTCGTCCTAATGTATTACTGAACCAGTAATATCTAAACGGTATATTTTTATTCAATCTAATTTTACAGCCTTTATAACTGTGAATTAAGTAATTTTGATTTTATGATCCAGATTAAATCATTTGCATTCAACCCGTATCAGGAAAATACCTATATCCTTCATGATGATACTCTGGAATGTGTAATTATAGATCCTGGAATGTATACAGGAGAAGAGCAGAATGAATTTCTGAAATATATTTCTGAAAATGGCCTAAAACCGGTTTTATTGCTGAACACCCATTGCCATATCGACCATGTACTCGGAAATAAATTCATTTATGATACCTATGGTTTATTTCCGCAGTTTCACAAGGGAGAGGAAATAGTTTTAAATTCTATTGTTTCCTATGCTCCTCAAATGGGAATTCGTTATGAAGTTTCTCCATTACCACAAGTATATTTGCCCGAAATCGGTTCTGTTAAATTTGGAGAAACAGAACTTGAGCTAATCTTTTCACCCGGACATTCACCTGCACATCTCTGTTTTTTTAACAGGGAAGAAAGTTTTTTAATTGGTGGGGATGTTTTGTTCTACCGCAGCATTGGGCGTACCGATTTACCCGGTGGTAATCATGACCAGCTGATCAGCAATATTCGTGAAAAATTATTCAGCCTGCCTGATGAAGTCAGGGTTTACCCTGGGCATGGACCTGCAACAAGTATTGCGTTTGAAAAAAAATTCAATCCTTTTTTAAGCTGAACTGAATAATAAGAAATTGAACACATCCTACTATATCGCCAAAAGGTATTTATTCTCGAAGAAGTCGGTCAACGCAATCAACTTTATTTCCGGGATTTCCATGCTTGGTGTATTTGTTGGAAGTGCAGCATTAATCATCATACTTTCGGTTTTCAATGGTTTCGAAAATATTGTACTCTCGATGTACAATACATTTAGTCCTGAGCTCAGAATAGAGCCGGCGCAGGGAAAATCATTCGATCCTACAAACCCCTCTTTCATCGGACTTAAAAATGACCAGCGCATACTTAACTATACAGAAGTTTTAGAAGAAAAGGCATTAGTCAGGTATGGTGAAAGTCAATCGATTGCCTTGATCAAAGGGGTTAGCGAAGGTTTTATGAAAAACAGGACTGGTCTTGATTCAATTATCTCTAACGGAACTTTTACCCTCCAGAACCGTGGATTAGATCAGGCAGTAATCGGTTCCGGCATACAAAATTCTTTGTCGGTAAATCTCATTAACGAGTTTCAAACGCTGGACATTTATTCGCCTAAGAAAGGTGCTAGAAACTCAATTAATCCGGCAGATGAATTTAATGTTCGTTCTATTTACCCATCAGGGGTTTTCTCGGTGCAGCAGGAGTTCGATAATATGATTATTGTTCCCTTGCAGTTTGCACGTACATTGCTTGCTGAAGAGAAAATGGTCTCTTTTATCGAGATCAATACTGTAAAGGGCACTGATGTTGACGAGCTACATGATGAACTTAAAAACCTTTTAGGAAAGAATTTTATAATTAAGGATCGGAGACAACAGAATGAATTACTTTACAAAATCCTGAATTCTGAAAAATGGGCTATTTTTCTGATACTCACCTTTGTGCTGATCATCGCGATATTCAATATCATCGGATCCTTGACTATGTTGGTTATAGACAAGCGTAAAGACATCGCAATCCTAAGTAGCCTTGGGGCCAACAGGCAATTGATTAGAGGAATTTTCTTTATTGAAGGAATGATGATATCCATGCTGGGCTGTATCGTAGGTATGGCAGCCGGATTGGTGTTCATCCTTTTGCAACAAAAATTCGGATTTATTGCAATGTCGGGAGCTAGCCTGATCATTGATCATTATCCGGTAGGGATCAAATTATTTGACTTTGTTCTTGTATTTGGTACGGTATTAATAGTTTCGTTAATAGCCTCGGCTATATCCTCCAGACTTAGTGTAAACAATTCATTCAATTTAAGAGAAGATTTGTAGTTAATTCATTATCAATTAATTATATTCAAATTTCATTTTTGTTCGATTAAAAAATTTTGTTCTTCGGCCCCTAATTGGTCGTATGTGGGAATTTCAAATACATGCGACCACCTACGGGGTCGAACGAACAAACGTATATTTCTATAAACATTTGACCCCTTTTGGGTCATTAGAACAAATTCCAATCTGAATTCCAATCATCAGGATTGAACTAAACCCTTAGATATCCTTTGTCCATTTGTCCAATAAAGACAACATGTGATAATATATGAGTCGACCCCGAAGGCGGTCGTATGTTTATAGAAACCATTT
>JBDNGV010000451.1:0-5460 GCA_041689125.1 Daejeonella sp. | reverse complement strand
GTTATACCTATGCAAAGGCCGGTACCTACAAAGCTACCTTTGTTGCCGCTAACGGTAATATAGATCAGCAAAAAGTAGTTACTAAGGAGATTTCATTAACAATAACTCCTTAATTTAATTTCTATTCTAAAAAAGGATTAATCCGTAAATGCGGATTAATCCTTTTATTTTTATAATGCTTTACGAGAATGAAAAATTAGGAGATATGACTTTGATCTCAAAATGTCTTTTTATAGTATTTTTTACGTTTAACTTCTTGCCGGCTCAGATTTGGCAAGGATTAAATCAAGTTGAGGAACTTCGAGATCCGCCAAAAAGAGGTTCAGTTTCCCATGAAAAAATAAGAATGCAGATTCTTCGAAATATGGAAAGGGCCATGGGCAAACTTCCTGATAGGTCTGATTTACCCCCTTTTGATATTAAGATAAGTGATAGTGTAAAGGAAGATAAATTTACCCGCTACACACTTAGCTTTACGGTTGCCAAAAACGAAAGACTACCTGTTTATTTGTATGTGCCAAAACAAAGAGGAACTATTCAAAGAATTCCGGCAATGCTTGTTTTACATGGAACCCATGAACTTGGAAAGGGAGTTGTAGATGGCCAGGGAACCATGCCTAACCGGGCACATGCCCGTGAACTTGCGCAGCGAGGTTATGTTGTTATTGCTCCTGATTATCCTAGTTTTGGTGATCTCAAAGAACATAATTTTGATACTGACAGATATGTATCAGCTACTATGCAGGCAATTTTCAATCACATGCGTTGCGTGGATTTGCTTCAAAGTAGACCTGATGTCGATTCTGAAAATATTGGTGTGATCGGACATTCTCTAGGAGGACATAACGCCATGTTTGTATCAGCTTTTGATACCCGTTTAAAAGTAGCAGTTTCAAGCAGTGGCTGGACCCAGTTTGAGTATTATAACATTGGCGAGGAGGGATCCAGAAAATATGGCGGACGACTCGGACCATGGGCACAAACAAGATATATGCCACTAATCCGCACAAAATTTAATCTGGATGAGAAATTGATTCCATTCAATTTTAATGATATTATAACTGCCATTGCTCCTAGAGCTTTTTTCTCTGTATCGCCACTTAAGGATACTAATTTTGATGTGAAAGGGGTAAGAGAAGGCATTATGTTAGCCGAACGGGTCTACAGTACTTTGGGTGCAACTGATAAGATTCAAGTGCGCTATCCAGATTCAGGTCATGATTTTCCAGTTGAAAATCGAAAAGAGGTTTATGGTTTTTTGGATCGAATCCTTGTGCATACTCCATTATATGCAACTATAAAGTAATTCGTTTCTCTTAATTTTTGATTATATATTTATTAAAATTAATTCCTTTCTATGATAAAATCGAAGAACAATCAAATTGCAGGTATAAGTCTAATTTTGATACTTCTCTTTTTACTTCTTCCTGTATTGAGCTTTGCTCAGGGAAATTCTATCTTGGATGAGCATCATAAGTATAGAAAGGAAACCCTTAAGAATATGCAGAAGGTGATGGGTAAATTACCCTTAAGACCTGAACAGATTGATTCTGATATTCGGATTATTGATAGTCTAAAAGAGGCAAGTTACACTCGTTATAACATACTATTTACTGTAGCAAAGGGTGAGATTCTCCCTATGTATCTATATATCCCTTATCAAACCCGTACTCCCAAAAGATTACCTGCAATGCTGGTTTTACATGAAACTGACCCTTTGGGTAGAAAAGCTGTTGACGGACAAGGTGATAAGGCCAACCGATCTCATGCTAAAGAGCTTGCTCAACGTGGATATGTGGTAATAGCTCCTGATTTTCCAAGTTTTGGTGATACCAAAGATTATAATTTCAATACAGACCGTTATAATTCAGGTACTATGAAAGGCATTTTTAATCATATGCGTTGTATTGATTTGCTTCAAAACAGGCCTGATGTTGATGCTGAAAATATTGGGGTACTTGGGCATTCGTTAGGTGGACATAATTCCATATTTCTCGCAGCAATGGATGAGCGAATAAAAGTGGCTGTTAGCAGCTGCGGTTGGACCCAGCTCGACTTTTACAATATTGGAGCTGAAGCCGAAAAGAAATATGGTGGAAGACTCGGGCCCTGGGCTCAAACCCGTTACATGCCATTATTAAGAACAAAATATAATCTGGAGAATAAAGACGTTCCTTTCGACTTTAATCTGATCATTTCAGCAATTGCACCGCGCGGATTTTTTTCAGTTTCTCCAACCCGAGATGCTAATTTTGATTACAAAGGTGTTCAGGCAGGAATTACATTAGTTGAACCGATTTATAGATCTCTCAATTCTTTAAATAATCTGCAAGTCCGATATCCAGACGATGAACATGATTTCCCCCTTGAAAATCGTAAAGAAGCCTATGCTTTTATTGATAAAATACTTGGGCATATACCCCGATTTACAGAGTATAGATAATGAAATCTAATTTTAAGATGCAAAAAATGGAATATTCAAGACGTGAATTTATAATCAAAAATTCTTTTCTAGGGCTTGGTGCAGCCTTAACTATGGGATTTGTGCCTTCCCTGATTGCAAATACTTTAGATCAAAGTGCAGTTCCAGATCTTAGAAATCCAGCTGAACCTATCATAGATATTCATCAACATACAGACTATAGTGGCAGGAGTAATGATTTTCTGATACCGCATCAGCGTGCAATGGGTGTAACAAAAACAATTTTATTGCCTGCCGGACGCCCGCTTAGTTATGGTTCTACCTACTATGGGTATAGTAACGGGTTGCAGGCAAAAGCAAGCGGTAATGAAGTGTGCTATCAATTTGCAAAGGCTAATTCTGATGAATTTATTTTCGGGGCAAATGAAGTTCCTGATATGCCGGGTGCAGTACAGGAAATTGAAAAATATCTTAAATTAGGTGCACCAGTTATTGGAGAACTCAAATTCGGGCTCGATTGTGATTCTCCCGCCATGCAAAGTATATACGAACTGGCGCAGTCATACAATGTACCGGTTCTGATGCACTGGCAGTATAATATGTATAACAGAGGCTTTGAACGCTTCTATACTATGCTGAAGAAATATCCGAAGGTGAGTTTTATCGGACATGCTCAAACCTGGTGGGCAGATATTGATAAGGATCATACCGATCCCAATGTTCTGTATCCTAAAGGCAGTGTCAGTAGGGGCGGACTTACAGATCGACTCCTGACTGAGTATCCAAATATGTATGCTGATTTTTCTGCAGGTTCAGGTCTTGGTTCTCTAACAAGAGATGAAGAACATGCATCTAAATTTATTGAAAGACATCAGAACAAACTACTGTTTGGTAGCGACGGATCAGATAGTATTGGTTCTGGAGAAACATGTCTTGGTGCGAATATCATTGCTGCAATCAAGCGTATATCTCCCTCTAAACAAATAGTGCGTAAAATACTTTACGGGAACGCAAAAACCTTATTTAAACTTTAATTCAACAATAGAATTCTAATAGAAAATAAATTATTACAGAATGAAAATTTCAATAATCAGTTTCACAACTGTTGTATTATTATTAAGTACAGTCGGTTCAAATGCTCAGAATTCTAGTAACTATAAATGGAAGGCTGGTGTTGCAAAAGTTAGTATTACACCTGCAAACCCAATGCCGATGGCTGGCTTTGCGTCTAGAATTCATAACTCTGAAGGAAAATTACATGATATCTGGGTAAAAGCATTAGCAATAGAGGATTCTAACGGTAAAAGGGCTGTCATGGTAAGTAGTGATCTGCTTGGATTTCCAAAGATTGTATCAGACAAGGTCAGGGATCGTATTAAAACCAGCTTTGGTTTAGGCCGGGATCAGATTTTGTTGAACAGTTCTCATACACATTCAGGTCCGGTGATTGGAGATGCACTGAGCGATATATATATCTTGGATGAGGGGCAGAAGAAAAGTATAATCGATTATACTGCAATTCTTGAAGATCAGATAGTGAAAGTGGTTGGAGATGCATTAAAAGATTTGGAACCCGCAGAATTATTCTCTCAAAACGGGGTAGTAAGGTTTCAGGTCAATCGTCGGAATAATCCGGCAAACTTAATGACACAGTTGACCGAGCTAAAGGGACCGAATGATTATGCAGTACCTGTTATTAAAGTTGTAAATGCTAAGGGTGAGCTTAAAGCAATTTCCTTTGGATATGCTTGTCATCCAACAGTTTTAAGTGGCTATGACTGGTCTGGCGATTACCCTGGATATGCTCAGATCGAACTTGAAAAGGATCATCCCGGTACAGTAGCTTTATTTTTCCAGAGCTCTGGTGCCGATCAAAATCCACTTCCTCGTAATACCGTTCCTCTTGCTAGGCAATATGGCAGAGAGCTTGCTGCAGCAGTTGACCGCGTTCTTGAAGAGGATATGAATAAGATCCCATCCAATTTGGCAACCAGTTATTCTGAAGTCATATTACCATTAGAGAAGGCTCCAACAATTCAAGAACTGACTAGTTTTATCAGTAAGTCAACCGTCCCTTATCAAACAAGGTGGGCAGAACGTTATCTGAATAAACTGAAGGCTGGAGAGAAATTAATTGATTCATATCCTTATCCTGTTCAGGTTTGGTCAATAGGAAATCTTCCATTAGTGAGTTTGGGTGGAGAGTTATTGATGGAATACGGAATTAAAGTAAAGCAAATGCTTGGCGAGAATACCTTTGTTTATGGATATTCTAATGATGTGATGAATTACGTTCCTTCTTCATTGGTATTAAAGCAAGGTGGGTATGAAGGCGAAGCACATACAGTATATGGTTTACCTTCCAAATGGCAGGTTGGTATCGAGACAAGGATATTGAATGAGGTGATCAAATTATCTGAGAAGAACGGACTGATAAGAAACGGGAAATAAGTAATAGGGAATTGGGAATAGGGAACAGATAAAACACAACAGGTAACAAGTCATATTTTTGATTAGATCCATATTTTATGGTTCTCTGATACTATATTTTTTTCGATTCAGAATGAAATGTAAAATAAATACGTGTACTCAAACGAAAATTTAATGAATAGAACTTTGTTATTATTTGCTTTGATTTTTATCAGTTATATTTCTAAAGCAGAGAAAAGTCCTGATCCTGGTAAAGACTGGATCAGTCTTTTCGATGGAGTTAGCCTGAATGGCTGGCACCATTTTAACAATACTAAAGAAATAAAAAACTGGAAGATAGAGAATGGAGCGCTGGTATGTCTTGGTGCAAAAGGACCCAGTGGCTCCGGAGATATAATTACCGATCGTTCATTCAGGAATTTTGAGCTTAAATGGGAGTGGAAAGTTGACAATGGAAGTAATAGTGGAGTTTTTTATCATGTTGTGGAAGATCCCAAATATAAAAGAGCTATAGAGACTTCACCTGAATATCAGATTATTGATGATGTTAATTTTCCTGCAAAGTTGGAAGATTCTCAAAAGACCGGTGCTGATTATGCCATGTATTC
>JBDNGV010000450.1:0-9769 GCA_041689125.1 Daejeonella sp. | reverse complement strand
GGAGTTCGAGATAAAAGAAGAAAACGGTTTTAAATACATTGAAGAGGGAGAAGGAGAAGTGCTCTTATTGCTTCATGGTTTAATGGGCGCGCTTAGTAACTGGACTGATGTTGTTCAAGAATTTAAAAAGGATTATAGGGTGATCATACCCATGTTACCACTATATGATCTACCATTGCTTACCACAGGTGTAAAGACACTTGCGAAATTTGTTCATAAATTTGTTAAATATAAAAAGCTGAAAAATATTACAGTACTTGGTAATTCACTCGGCGGGCATGTTGGCTTAATATATACACTTAATCATCCAGATGAGGTAAAAGCACTGGTTTTAATAGGTAGCTCTGGTTTATATGAAAATGCATTTGGAGGGACATTCCCCAGAAGAGAAAGCTATGATTTCATTAAAGAAAAAGTTGAATTTACCTTTTATGATCCGGCTACAGCAACAAAAGAACTGGTAGATGAGGTTTACCAGATAGTGAATGATAGAATAAAGGTGATCAAAATTCTTGCCATGGCCAAATCAGCTATAAGACATAACATGTCTAAAGATATTTATAAAATTAAAGTCCCGGTTTGCCTTATCTGGGGGAAAAATGATAAAATAACCCCACCGGATGTAGCTATTGAGTTTAATCAATTGTTGCCTGATTCTGAATTGAACTGGGTTGATCTTTGTGGCCATGCTCCAATGATGGAAAGACCTATTGAATTTAATGCTCATTTAAAAAGGTTTTTAGATCGTATATATTAAAACGACTTTATGTTTGCATACGAACTCATATCGGATAGTATCCCACCCTTAAAAACTTCTGATACGGTTCAGAAAGTGTATGAGAGGATGGCTGAGTTTCGTGTGAATCATCTCCCGATAGTTAACGAAAATCAATTTTTAGGACTTGTGTCTGATGAAGACTTGGTTGAAGTCCAGGATGTTAATGTACCGGTTGGAAGTTTGAGCTTATCAATACATAATCCTTTTGTTTATGAGGATCAGCATATTTATGATGTAATCCGCTTATTCTATGAACAGAAACTAAGTCTCATACCTGTTCTCGATACAAATAAGAATTACAAGGGACTTATTTCCATTAATACTATGATGGAATATGTTGCCACAATTACATCGGTGAAAGAGCCCGGAGGAATCATTATCCTTGAGATAACGAACAGGAATAATTCATTGGCTCATATTTCGCAGATCGTAGAATCAGACAATGCTCAAATCCTGAGCTCTTATGTTCAATCATTTCCTGATTCTACTAAACTTGAAATTACATTAAAACTTAATCGCACAGATTTATCCTCTATAATAGCTTCTTTTCTTAGATATGATTATCATGTCAAAGCTACCTTTAATGATACCAAATCAGATGATGGTACCTCAGACAGATACGATCAGCTAATGAACTATCTCGATATCTAAAAGCACAACATGAAGATTGCAATTTACGGCAGGCAATTCAACAATACTGTATTACCGCATGTTCAGCAGGTTTTCGATAGCCTTGCAGAACATTCTGTTGAAGCCTTTGTTTATGATAAGTATAATCACTTCATCTCAGGCAAAATATTCTTTCCGAGGAAGTTTCAGATCTTCAGAAATTCTCAGGATCTAGTTGATGCCAATGTCGATGTAATGATTAGCTTGGGTGGTGATGGCACACTTCTCGATACAGTAACCTTGATTCGTGATTCAAACATTCCGGTTATTGGGATAAACTTCGGCCGTTTGGGTTTTTTGGCGAGTATTAATAAGAGTGATATTTCTAATGCAATGAAGAGTCTGGTAAACAAAGACTTTTCATTAGATAAACGTGTTCAGCTGTGTATAGAATCGGAACTCAACTTATTTGGCAATGAAAATTTTGCCTTGAATGATGTCACCATTCATAAACGAGATACCTCTGCCATGATGATTGTGCATGCCTATCTCAATGGAGATTTTTTGAATTCCTATTGGGCTGATGGTATTATAGTAGCTACTCCAACAGGCTCAACAGCCTATTCCCTGAGTTGTGGCGGTCCTATTATATTTCCGGGTTCAGGAAATATGGTTGTTACCCCAATTTCTCCTCATAATCTGAATGTCAGACCAATAGTATTATCCGACACAAATATTCTTTCTTTTGAAATTGAAGGCAGAAGTTCTAAATATCTTCTGACCTGTGATTCAAGAACAGAAGTAATTGATACATCCATAAAAGTTAAGGTGAAGAAAGCAGAATTTGGAATCAATTTGATCAGACTTAATAATGAAAACTATTTATCTACGTTAAGGAATAAATTGCTCTGGGGAATTGATACCAGAAATTATTAAGAACAGCTTCTGCATTCATGCGTAGATTATTACTTGTTATCATATTCCTTTCATCTTATCTTGCTGCATCAGCACAGACTTGGGAATTTGGTGGATTTTTAGGCGGTGCAGGTTATATGGGTGACATAAATCCTGTTAAAGCATATAAACTAACTGATCCTGCTTTCGGTGTTCAGATCAAAAGAAATTTTGATGGTTATTTTTCTGCCAAGCTGAATTTTATGCAGGCCAAAGTTCGGGGTAGTGATGCTGCTTCCGCCAATCCCTATCAGATTGAGAGGAATCTGGATTTTCACTCTCCGGTTTCTGAATTATCCATGCAGATCGAATTCAATCTTTTCAGATATATGGCAGGAGCAGATTTTGGCTATGCCACCAGAAAGTTGAGTCCTTACCTCTTTACCGGGGTATCATCTTTCTCTTATAATCCTCGTACTAAATATAATGGTGATGATATCGAACTCCGGCTATTGCAGACTGAGAATGTAGTGTATAAAAAGAGTGCAATCAGTATACCTTATGGTGCAGGAGTAAAATATAATATCAAGGGAAACTTTACATTGCTCGCCGAGATTGGATACCGGACAGCATTTACAGATTACTTGGATGATATTAGTAACAGTTATATAGATTTTAATGTTGTTTCTCCGGCAAGTTCCTTAACTCAAATTTTAGCAGACCGCTCCATTGTTCCTCAGATTGGGACACCGGGCACTCAGCGAGGTGACTTCAGGCCAAGGGATACATACATGTTTGCTGGTGTTGGTCTTACCTACACGTTCGTTCCAATCAAATGCTTTACTTTCTAATTCTCACGATCAATGTAGCGAGGTCGTAAAAATGCATTTATCCACTAATACTTGTTTAAAAGCAGCCTTTGTATGTTTTATAAATAATTAATCGAAGGTATATTCCATTTTAAAAGATGAAAATCTGTTTTATTTCTTGTAACAGATTAATACAATTAAGTCATAACTTTGCGTTTCAAAATTTTAGAACATTTTTTTGAGATATTAATGGATAATAGAAATAGCAGGTTTGTTGTTTTAAGACCTCCGGGAATTAGGTTCAGGCTTTGAATGTTAAAATTAGTCAATGAGCCTACTTGAACAGATAGATAAAGAACGCTTGCCGCAACATGTTGCTGTGATTATGGATGGAAATGGTCGTTGGGCAAAGGAAAAGGGAAAACTACGAGTATTTGGTCATCAGAATGGGGTTGTTGCAGTTCGTGATACAGTTGAGGGTGCAGTTGAATTGGGAATAAAGTACCTTACACTATATGCATTTTCGGCCGAGAACTGGAATAGACCAAAGCTGGAGGTAATGGCATTAATGGAATTGCTAGTGTCGACAATAAGTAAGGAAACCAAAACTTTAATGGATAATGGAGTGCGTTTAAATGCTATCGGAAATTTATCAACATTACCTGCAAAATGCCTCAAACAACTAGAAGAAGCAATTAGAAAGACTTCTGCAAACACCAATTGTACACTTACTCTTGCCTTGAGTTACAGTTCAAGGTGGGAAATTACTGATGCAGCTAAAAGAATTGCAATAAAGGTTAGAGATGGTGATTTAAATGCAGAGGATATTACCGAGGATATTTTCGGAACTCATTTAAATACAGCCGGCATACCTGATCCGGAGCTCATGATCAGGACAAGCGGGGAGCATAGAATTAGCAATTACCTTTTATGGCAAATTGCTTATGCTGAATTATACTTTACTTCAAAATTGTGGCCCGACTTTAGAAGGGAAGACCTATTTGAAGCCGTTATAGATTATCAGAAACGCGAGAGACGTTTTGGTATGACCAGTGAACAGTTGTACTAATTTTCACTTTTAACACTTTTTAACAAGCTATTAGCTTAATTTAGCACCTTTAATACACCAAATGAATCGCATTTTTATACTGTTTTTACTTCTTGTATCAGGTACTTCTGCTATGGCCCAGTTTGGAAGAACAGGAACACCAACACCACCAAGACCAACCTCCAACGATGAACTTAGCTATTTGAATCCCAAAGATTTTGTTATTGGTGGAACTACTGTACTTGGAACTGAATTTCTTGATAAGGATGTTTTGATTACCATTTCAAAATTAACGAAGGGAGACAGAATTACAGTACCTGGAGATGCTACTTCTAACGCAGTAAAGAATTTATGGGCTCAGGGTTTGTTTGATGATGTAAAACTAAACATCTTAGAAATCAGGACTGATTCAATCTTTTTTGAAATTGAAGTAGTGGAACGTCCACGTTTAACCAGAATTGAATTGATCGGCTTGAAAAAGGGTGAAATAACAGATGTTCGTGAAAAATTAAATGATAAAACAGGAAAAGTTGTTAACGAGAATTTATTGAAAACAACCACTGATATTATCAAAAAACATTTTACTGAAAAAGGTTTTCTGTTTACTGATGTTTTGATTGCTGAAAGAAAAGATACTACTGAAGCAAATAATAAGATTCTGGATATTACTGTTGAAAAGAACGACCGAGTTAAAATAAGTGAAATCGTTTTTAACGGAAATAAAGACTTTAAAAATAAAAGTTTAAAGAAATACCTAAAGAAGACTAAAGAAAAGGCTGTTTATAAGGTATTCGGATCAGGCAAATTCCTTCAGAATAAGTATGAAGAAGATAAGCTGAACATGGTGGAAAAGATGCAAGAGAAAGGTTATCGTGATGCTGAAATTACCAAAGACACAACCTACCGTACCGGTAAAAACACTATAGGTGTTAAGATTGACTTGTATGAGGGGCCTAAATATTATTTCGGAAATATATCTTGGGCAGGTAATGCCAAATATTCTACCAAAATTCTGGATGCTATACTTGCAATCAACAAAGGGGAAGTATTTAGTGAAAAAAAGCTTCAAAAAAAGCTCAATAGTAGTCCTGGAGGAGATGACGTATCTTCCCTTTATATGAATGACGGTTATCTTACTTTTAATGTGGACCCGGTTCAAACTAAAGTTTACGGTGATACAATCGACCTTGAAATGAGAATGTACGAAGGTCCGCAGTACACCATTAACAATATTAAAGTAAAGGGCAATGAGTTAACCAATGATAAAGTAATATTAAGAGAGATCCGTACCAAACCCGGTCAGAAATTCTCCAAAGAACTTATTGTTCGAAGCACGCGTGAAATTGCACAGTTGGGGAATTTTGATGATACTAAAACTGATCCTAAGCCTATCAATATTAATCCTAACGATGGCACGGTTGATATTGAATACACTGTTGTTGAAAAACCTTCTGACCAGATAGAGTTATCCGGTGGTTTTGGTGGAGGTCGTGTTGTAGGTACTTTAGGTTTAACATTTAATAATTTCTCAGCCCGTAATATATTCAATAAAAGTGCTTGGAAGCCACTACCTAAGGGAGATGGCCAAAAGCTGAGTATTAGGGGCCAAACCAATGGTAAATTCTATCAATCCTATAATTTTTCATTTTCGGAGCCATGGTTAGGTGGGAAAAAACCTATTTATTTTGGTATCAGCGCGTTTACTTCTTTACAGTCAAACGGACTTAGAAACACAGATTTCAATCAGCAGAAAATTCGAATGAATGGTTTGACCTTCAGCTTGGGTAAACGTTTGAAATGGCCGGATGATTATTTCCAAGCAAATACCTCAATCAATCTTCAGCAGTATTTGTTAAATAATTATAGCGGCTTTATTTTCACGACAGGTACTTCCTATAACTTTAACCTGACTCAGGTACTTAGTAGAAGTTCGGTTGATGCACCCATTTTTCCAACTTCAGGATCAAATTTAAAATTGACTGTTCAGGCAACACCACCTTATTCCCTGTTGAACAATAAAAATTATGCAATTGTAACAGATAAGGAGAAATACACGTTTACTGAGTATCATAAATGGAAATTTGAATCACAATGGTTTCAGCGTATTTATGGGAAGTTAATTTTTAAGGCACAGGCACAGTTCGGTTTTCTGGGTACTTATAATCAAGCGGTTGGACAATCGGCTTTCGAGAGGTTTAAACTTGGAGGGGATGGGATGCAAGGATTTGATTTCCTTCAGGGATCAGAGATCATTGCGATGCGTGGTTATCGGAACAATGCTGTTATTCCTTCCGGATCTAATCCAGTGATTGCTCAGGGATCAGGAAGCCCAATATTTAGTAAATATGTTTTGGAGTTAAGGCACCCAATTACTGCCAGCCAGACTGCAACAATTTTTGTTTTGGCTTTTGCTGAAGGTGGAAATACTTGGAATTCATTCCGTGATTTCGCACCATTTAACATTAGACGTACTGCAGGTGTTGGAGCAAGAGTATTTTTACCTATTTTTGGTCTACTTGGAATCGATTATGGAATTCCCTTTGATAATATACCTGGTGTCCAGGATAATGGAAAACAAAATTTCACATTCAGTATTTCACAGGCAATAAACGGAGGATTTAACTAAGGTATATGAAAAGAATTCTTATTATAGCGGTATTATTGTTCTTTACAGTCTTAAGCGCATCTGCGCAGCGTTTCGCTTATGTGGATAGTGATTATATTCTGAAGCATATTCCTGAATATAATTCATCACAAAAGCAACTAGATGCACTTTCAGCACAATGGCAGAAGGAAGTGGATACAAAATTTCTTGCTATTGAAGGCTTATTTAAAGCTTACCAAGCTGATCAGGTTTTACTGACCGAAGTGATGAGAAAGAACCGGGAGAATGATATAATTGAAAAAGAGAAGGAAGCAAAAGAATTTCAAAGACTTAAATTTGGATTTGAAGGTGAGCTTTTTCAGGTTAGAACAAAATTGATTAAACCTATTCAGGATCGTGTTTCTAAAGCAGTTCAAGCCGTTGCCGACTCTCAGCAATTAGATATGATCTTTGATAAAAACAGCGAGATTACACTATTATTTGCAAGTCCGCGTTTAGACAAAAGCAACGATGTTATCACCAGGTTAGGTTATAAACCAGGAACAATAAATAAATAATCTCTCATAAATTATAAACAAAAAACAGAAT
This sequence comes from Daejeonella sp., assembly GCA_041689125.1. Classification (GTDB taxonomy): domain Bacteria; phylum Bacteroidota; class Bacteroidia; order Sphingobacteriales; family Sphingobacteriaceae; genus Daejeonella. Next base: position 2,438 of record JBDNGV010000450.1, on the reverse strand, counting down.
ACAAGAAAAAATGAAAAATTTATTAAAAATAGGAGTTGTCGCAATTGGAATATTTCTTGCAATTGGCACGGCAAATGCTCAGCAAAAACTTGGTCATATTAATTCTGCAGATCTTTTGCAAGCAATGCCTGAAATGAAAACAGCCGATGCTACCTTTCAGACATTTACAAAGGCCAAACAAACATCTCTTGAATTGATGGGTGCTGAACGCCAGAAATTAGTAACAACATACGAGGAAAAGTATAAAACACTAAGTGAGGCTAACAGAGCAACTTTAGAGAAGGAACTGACCACGCTTGGAGCAAGTATCCAGGATTTTGAGAAACGTATTACTGATGCTCAGGAAAAAGCTCAGGAAGAGTTAACTACTAAACGTGCTGAAATCTATCAGCCTGTATTTAAAAAGGCAGAAGATGCGGTTAGGGCGGTGGCTAAGGAAAAGGGTTTTGCCTATGTTTTCGATGTATCACAGCCGGGTGTAGTTTATTTTGAAGGAGGTACCGATCTGATTAATGATGTGAAAACCAAATTGGGTATTAACACTGCAGCCAAATAAAGTTTAAATTCATTATTATATTTAATGCGAAGCTAAATACTTCGCATTTTTTTTTGCGATTTTTTCTCTAATATTTCAATCCTGCTGCTCGAAATATTATTCTATTTTTGAAATATGAGTTCAGCACTTCCCATTGGAATTTTTGATTCCGGAATCGGAGGCCTTACGGTTGCAAATGCTATCCGGAAAATACTTCCAAATGAGCAAATTATTTATTTTGGGGATACCGCTCATATGCCCTATGGTGATAAATCGCCGGAAGCAATTAAGTTCTATAGTTTGAAGATTGCTAAGTTTCTGTTGGATAAAAATTGCAAGCTCATTCTGATAGCCTGCAATACTGCTTCGGCACATGCCTATCATGAACTTGTACATTTTCTTGGTGACAGGGTACCTATTATCAATGTAATTGATCCGGTGATTAATGCGATGGTTAAAAATGGTAAATACAAAAAAATAGGGGTTATTGCTACAAAATCCACTATCCGTTCTGATATTTACGCTAAAAAATTTAAGATCATAGCTCCCGATATTGAGGTTTTTTCATTAGCAACACCGCTGCTGGCACCTATGATTGAAGAAGGTTTTTTTAATAACAATATTAGTAAAACAATAATCAATTCATACCTAACTTCCCCAAAACTTAAGAAGATAGATAGCCTAATACTTGCCTGTACACATTATCCCTTGATAAAACCTGAAATATCTTCATTTTATGGTGGTAAGGTTGATATTATCAATACTGCCGAAATAGTAGCCGAAGACCTAAAAGAACGACTTACAAAACTTGATTTGCTTAATGAGGGTTTAGCAAAACGACATCAGTTTTTTGTTTCTGATTATACACCTTCTTTTGCAAAGAGTACTCGTTTGTTTTTTGGTGAGAAGATCCACTTGGCATATAAAGGGACTTGGGATTAAATTTAATTCTTTTTAATAGATAGATTTAGTCTGCATTTATGAGCATTATGCTTAAGTTTGCGTACATAAGCCCGGTAAATTGAATTTCTATCTGACATATGTTTTAGTTGCTACCGCATTATTTGCATTTACAGCCCTTTTTACCCTTTTTGCTTTATATTCTGAACGGAAAATCTCTGCATTTATTCAAGATAGACTTGGGCCCATGGAAGTTGGCAAATATGGTACCCTTCAGGCATTTGCCGACATTATAAAGATGCTTCAAAAGGAATTTATCATTCCAACTGCTGCTGATAAAATTCTATTTATTCTTGCTCCTATAGTTATTTTTGTTTCTGTTTACCTTGGCTTTGCGGCATTGCCCTGGGCACCGGGCCTTGTTCCTGCTTCACTTAATTTGGGCCTATTTTATATTTTTGCCATACTTTCAATAGAAACACTTGGAATATTGATGGCAGGCTGGGGATCTAATAATAAGTATGCCCTTTTGGGTTCCATGCGCTCGGTAGCTCAGATGATTTCTTATGAGATCCCTGCAGGTATCGCAGTCATTTCTGTTGTGATGATTGCACAAAGTATGAATCTCCAGGAAGTTTGTATAAAGCAGGGAATTCTCTCATCAGATTCTATTTATTTTCTTGGTGTTTGGGAGGTGAAAGGTGTTGGTGGTTTTCTTGCCTGGAATATTTTTCAGGCTCCGCATTTGATCCTAGCCTACATTATCTACTTTATTGCCTCATTGGCTGAATGCAATCGTGCTCCTTTTGATATTCCTGAGGCTGAATCAGAACTGGTTGGAGGTTTCCATGTTGAATATTCGGGATTGAGGTTTGCTTTTATTTTTCTTGCTGAATATTCCATGATGTTTTTGGTCGGTATGATTGGTGTGATTTTGTTTCTTGGTGGATGGAATACTCCGCTACCCAATCTTGGTGCCGCCAAACTTGCCTTATGGACTAGC
>JBDNGV010000449.1:0-8895 GCA_041689125.1 Daejeonella sp. | reverse complement strand
CGGTTGGGAAACATGGAGATGAGAATACCATTCAGAATTATGTAAAGTCTCAAGGAAAAGAAAAGGAATATAAAAAGATACATACTCAGCAGTTAATAATGTTTTAATACCTCCGGGGCTCTGCCCCGAGGTTCTTTATTTCGTTTATTTTTATCGTTTTTTATTCCGCACCTATGAGATGAAGCGATCATGATAAGGCAGTTACACCCCTACAGGTTTTAGCAATATAATAATGGTTTCATAATCAAGGATTAGCTCTTTTCACGTTTTATCTGCTGAGCCCTTTCAAGGGATACAATAATCTGAAAGCATTGAAAATCGACTGATGTGTGATAGTTGCTTGGTCTTCATTAGGCAGGTAAATGTTCAGGGTTCTTTTCTCTGCTAATTCTGCCGAGTTAATTTCTACAATCTGACCAAGTTCAAAGGCTTTACTTTGGACTGGCGATTGACAGAATACTTTAACTGAGAAGTGAAAAATGCAGAAAAGTAAAATGAAGATTCTCATTTATATATACCCTAAAAAAGGGATTAATTTTCTCAAGATAGCTATCTTTTGGGAAAATGGTTGTTTGCTCTATTCTACACTTTTTTTGGCCTGCTCTTAAATTCCAAGTATAAACTGCTAATCTTATCAGAGTTATTATTGCTCAGTAACTTTTTAACCATAAAGCAGTAATTTCAATTTTTCTGTTGGACAGATCCCCGGATTAAGATCGAACATTGAATGTTAGAAGCCAATCCTGTGTATCTAATTTCTCAAATATCTTATTCTAAATCATCGATATTTTCCAGAACAAAACATTGTTCCCATTTAGTCATGCCAATTTTAGGATAGTAGTTCACAGCCATGGGTGCTGATAGTAAAATTAATTTTGCCTCTGTGCTTACTAATTTGGTTTGTCTTATTAATTCTTTGCCTATACACATCTTTTGGTACTTTTCATCAACTGCTAAATCTGATAAGTAGGTGCAAAATACAAAATCAGTTAGAGAGCGTGCAATGCCTACGAGTTTTCCATTATCTCTTGCTGTTATAATTAAATTGGCGTGCTTAAGCATTTCTGATAATCTTTCTGGCTCCTCAATTGGCCTTCTTTCTCCTAAAGTTGAATTCAGCAGTACACTTTTGAATTCATCAATACTCAAGTTTTCTTCTTTTTGATATAGGATCATCTGTTCTTTTTTAAGATAAATTTTCTTTTCTGTTGGTTTTTTCTTGCCTAAGCTCTAATATCTTTCCAAAACCCTGGTCTACTTTAATAATTGGGATAGCTTGATTTATTGTCTTTTAAGCCTGAAATAATAATTAGTAAAGAAATCAAAATCATAAAATAACTAATTCAGTTGTTATTTAGTGTCAGCTATTTTAAGGAGAGGTGTGAATTTTATAACATTTTTCAGAAATCTTGTAAGGCAAATCTCAGGATGATAATTAGGTTTGTATTTATAAAAAAACAAATTAAAGCTTAATAAGTAATTATTAATCAGTGGTTTTATAAAGTATTCTGAAAAAGGTATTACAAGATAGGTAAGCACAATTGGTATTTTAAGATTTTGCAACAGTCAAATCACGATAAAAGCATTTTAAGAAGAATAATGGGAACAGAAGCAAAAGGATATAATTTAATAACCAGAATAAATAACTTCAATTTATCTTATGATGATCTTGGAGAAGGTGGTGTTCCGATTATTTTCTTGCACGGTTTTCCCTTTAATAAACAAATGTGGCAAGTTCAGCTTGAATTTTTAAAAGTCACAAATCGTGTAATTGCCTGTGATATTAGAGGGTTCGGAAATTCCAAAGATGAGGAATCAGTCCTCAGCATGGATTTGTTTGGAGATGATTTAATTCAATTTTTGGATAAGCTAAACATCGATAAAGCTATTGTTTGCGGATTATCAATGGGGGGTTACATTGCGTTAAATGCCTACAAAAGATACCCTGATCGTTTTGATGCCTTGATTTTATGTGATACGCAATGTGTTGCCGATACCCTTGAGGTAAAGACAAAGCGACTTATGTTGATAGATGAGATAGCTTTGAACAGTACTGAAAACTTCACTGAAGGATTTGTAAAAAATGTTTTTCATAAAGATTCATTGACTCAGAAAAAGGAAATTGTTGAAGAATTGCGAAATGTTATCCTTTCCAATTCTAAGCATATAATATCGATGGGATTAAGAGCCCTTGCCAAGCGTTCAGAAACTTGTTCTGTCCTAAGTAAAATAAAGATTCCAACATTGATAATTTGTGGAAGAGAAGATTTAATTACTCCGCTTGCTCAGTCTGAATTTATGAATAAAAGTATTGAAGGGTCAATATTTCACATTGTTGATGATGCTGGTCATGTTTCCAATCTTGAACAAGCTCATGAATTCAACAAACATCTGCATGATTTTTTAAAATAATAAATAGTGCAACATTTAGGATTGAGTATGCAGAATAAGTATAATCCCAAAAACAGTTGTGTCTGTCGTTTTTAATTTTCTGCCCAGCTAATCCCTGTCTTAACACAGTACTCAATCACGCTAATAAAAGCCTATTAAATTTCTTGCTTTGGTTGGGGAAAATGTACGGGTTAATCAATTCGCATGATAATTTTGTCTGTCTGTTTTTGATTTTCTTCCATTTTGATGTAATTTCAGCCTTGATGCAGTTTTTCCACTTCACATTGCATTTAGAATGAATTAATATGAGTAATACCCTAGCAGAATTCAAGAATCTTGTTGGAACCAAGTTTGAGATGTATAACAGTTTGTTTACTTCTCTGCCTTTTCATAAGGTAGAAAAAACAGGAATTTTGCTTTCATTATTTCTGCTGCATTGTGAAGAAGGTTTTCGCAATAAGGAAAGTCCGGAGGAAATTATTGATTCCTTTTTTCGTCAGTATACTAACTACGTTAGTAGTAAAGAGCAGATAGATCTTTTATTCAGGTTTATTCAATATTCTGAAAGACAGGTTGTGTTGTTTGATGCGCTTGAAGATGCGGCATTTGGAGCGACCCATGACATGGATGGCTCTGGTACTTTAAAGCAGCTCCAAACCGAAGTTATTCAGACTAACGCCCAACAGCAGTTGGCAGAAAAGCTGAAAGACTTTTCTGTTCGTTTAGTACTTACAGCTCATCCAAATCAGTTTTACCCGAGTGCAGTTCTGGGTATAATACATGATCTTGGAAAAGCACTTCAAAAGGATGATACGGTTTTGGTAAATACATATCTTCAGCAATTAGGCAAAACGCCATTCTTTAAAAAAGAAAAACCTACACCCTATGATGAAGCAATTAATCTGATCTGGTTTTTGGAGAATGTATTTTATCATTCGGCAGGAAATATTTTATCTTTTCTGAATAGCGAATTTCCTGGTGCAGTAACAGAAGAAAATCAATTGATCAGGATGGGATTCTGGCCGGGAGGTGATAGAGATGGAAATCCCTTTGTAAAAGCAGATACAACTTTAAAAGTTGCTGAAGCTTTACGGGAAAGTATTATTAAATGCTACTACAGGGAAGTTCGCTTACTGAAAGGCCGATTGACATTCCATGGTGTTGATACTTTATTGGCTTCTCTGGAAGACAGGCTCTATAAGAATTTATTTATACCGGGATATCAAGCATACCTCTCAAAGGATGAAATAAAGACTACTTTGATTGAAATCAGAGATATTTTGATTGCAAAACATAATAGCTTATTTCTTAATAAGGTGAATAATTTACTGAACAAGGTTAACTTGTTTGGTTTGTTCTTTGCTTCGCTGGATGTGAGACAGGACAGTTCGGTTCATAAAGAGCTAGTAGAATTGATTGCAGAACAAACCAGCGTTCTTCCCAAAAATTATAAAAATCTTTCGGAGGAATCTAAAATTCAGCTTTTGCAAAATATTGATTCTTTGGTAGTTGATACAGATCTTGATAAGGACACCTTTGATACCATACTTGCCATCAGAACGATTCAGCGTTTTAATGGACCTGAAGGCTGTCACCGCTACATTATTAGCCATACTACCAAGGCACTGAATGTTATGGAAGTGTATGGCTTATGTTTGATGGCCGGATGGAAAAAGGAGGAATTAAATATTGATTTTGTTCCGTTGTTTGAAACCATCGGAGATCTCAGGAGTGCAGCCAAAGTGATGACGACCCTGTACCAGAATGATTCTTACAGAAAGCATTTAAAACGCAGAAATAATGCTCAAACTATCATGCTTGGATTCTCAGACGGAACCAAGGATGGCGGATATCTAATGGCTAACTGGAGCATATACAAAGCAAAAGAGGAATTAACTCGAATTTCAAGAGAATATGGAATAGAAGTGGTGTTTTTTGATGGCAGGGGTGGGCCTCCGGCAAGGGGCGGAGGTAAAACCCACCAGTTCTATGCTTCCATGGGAAAAAATATCGCAAATAAAGAGATACAACTAACCATTCAAGGTCAAACCATTAGTTCTAATTTCGGAACAATGGAGTCGGCAAGGTTCAATATGGAACAGTTAATGCATTCTGGAATCAGTAATGCCCTGTTTTCTTCAAGGAATTCTACTATGAGTAGCACTGAAGAAGAATTGCTGCAGGAATTAGCTGAAGAAAGTTATCAGGCTTTTAACCTTCTTAAAAATAACCCTGATTTTCTTGAATACCTGAATTTTGCAAGTCCGCTGCGTTATTATGCTGAAGCCAATATAGGTAGCAGACCTTCAAAGCGTAAAGCGGGAAAGTTGAATTTAAATGATCTTAGAGCGGTACCTTATGTTGGTGCTTGGAGCCAGTTAAAGCAGAATATTCCAGGATATTTTGGGGTTGGAATTGCTTTTCATAAACTGGAAGAGGAAGGTAAGTGGGGAGAGATAAAAAATCTATACAAAAACTCATTGTATTTCAGAACCCTTATGGGTAATTGTGAAATGGCAATGAGTAAATGCTTTTTCCCCTTGACTGAATATTTATCGAAACATCCGAAATATGGAGTTCTGTGGAATTTATTTTATGATGAGTTTGAACGCACTAAAAAATATATCTTCCTCTTGACCGGTAAATCTGAATTAATGGCCGACATAGAAACTGATCAGCTTTCAATCCGGATGAGGCAGCGAATTGAATTGCCTTTAATTACCATTCAGCAATACGCCTTGACTATGATTAGAGAAAGAGGTACTAAAGCTTCGGATTTGGCTGAGGTTAAAATATTTGAGAAACTGGTCGTACGTTGTTCTTTCGGGATTATTAATGCAGAAAGGAATTCTGCCTGATTATTGACGTTTTATACCAGTTTTTAAATTGACAATAAAATTAATTATGTCCTCTTCCAATAATCAGACAATTGTCTGATAGCTGCTAAGTGGGAAAGAAAAACTAAAGGCACCACACAGCATGGCAACCATATAAAGGGAAAATATAACACTGCAATATTTGGCTGATCAAAGGCAAATTGTTGAAAAGGAAATGGGGCAGACAGAATTGCATTTGTAACAATATTTATAAGTAGTCCTAAGCAGATAAAGTTCCAGGTCAAAAGAATTTGCCAGTTCAATCGATTTCTTTTAAATGCAAAATAAAATATAACAGGGGCTGTAATTCCTGATAAAATGTCCAAATTTCTTCATTCAAAAGTCATCAGTTCAGGGACGGTTTTATATGTAAATAGGATGAAGAGCACAATTTCCACCGGGATTCTAATGGAATGCAATAAGGTTAGGGTCTTCAGATCTAAACCATCAATAAATCTTCTGCTTTGGAACTTACAAAAAGTCCGGTGATGACAAGAAATGGAGGAAAAACTAATAACAAAAATTTCGGTGGAATTGTATCAGTTACGATGTAAAAATCCGAAAGGGAAATTAAGGCCTGCCCAGCCAGCCAAATCATAATAATCAATAAAACTAGTTTTGAATTAGCGGCAGCTTTATAAAAAATACCAACTGTCAGTGTTGCTGTCAGTCCGAAAAGTATGCTGATATAAGCTGGTAAATTTTCCATTGTTTCAAAGATTTCTAAATATAAATTTTAAGATTCAGTGGATTCAGACTGTTTTAGAATCACTGAATTTCTCTTTTTTTACGAGTTTTTTAAGCATTTCGGCAATTCTTTCAATTTTTTCTCTCTCCGTTTTGGCAGAATAAATCCAATCAATAAATTTTTTTTGTTGCCCATCTTTATAAGTTAAAAAAGTCCAGCAAGCAAAAGCCTATGTTTTTTAACAGTCTAAAAGTTCTACCGGTATTTCAATCGGACTTCTATCAGCATACAATATTACATTAACCCAATCGCCTTTTTTCTTTCCAATTTTCTTTTGTTTGAATTTTATCTGTTATTCTAGCAACGATCTTTCAGGTTAGTTCATTTTAACAATCCAAAAATCGTGAAGCGGCAGTACAGATAATTAAATTGACAAAATTTAAACTATTTCATATTTTATTAAATTGCTTTATCTTTTCTGTTATCAGTATCTCCCCAGATCATTGCAACTTTTCCTTTTGTCCGCATGGCTTCAATATAGCTTATGACTTCCGGTATATTTTTATAGGAAAAGGTCTTTTCTATGTGAACTTTAATTTGCTTGCTTTGAATCAAAGATGCTAGGATTTCTAAGTCTTTTGTGTTTGCCTCAGATGTAAATTGAATCAGAGGAAATTTACTAAATACACTTTTTGCAAGTACCGAGATCATATGTCTCATCGTTGTGAAACCTAACAAAACACCCCGTTTTCCTAAACGTTTAAAATCTTCATGGCTAAGGTTGCCATGTGTATCAATAATGAGGTCATATTTCCCATTCTGCTCAATACTATTTTCTTTGTCGTATGCGATCACATGATCAGCACCTAAATTCTTTACAAAGTCTATATTTTTTCCCGAACAGACTGCACTTACCTGCGCACCATAAGCTTTTGCAATTTGAACAGCAAAATGGCCGACACCTCCAGAGGAGCCGTTGATCAATACTGATTCTCTAGCTTTGAGTTTTCCATGCGTAATTAGGGCTTGAAATACTTTACATTGTTTCCCACTTTCTCAACAATGCCTGCAAAATCAGGTCCTGCAATTTTATCTCTTGGTTTCAATAAGCCAAAAGCAAATCGTACAAAAAATGGTTTTCCCCTTAAAATATGCCAGTCAGCGGGATTGGCTGAGTTCGCTTCAACCTTAACGAGTATATGATCGTCTTTTATTTACGGCTTTTCAACATCTTCCAATTGAAGTATTTCCGGACCTCCATATTTTGTTTTTGTAAAAGCTTTCATTATTTTTTGTCTCTATAAAAAATCCAATTTGATTTCTGATAAGCGAAATAGGATTTTGTTTCTATCTTGTATTGTTTATTCAAAGATTAATTGATTAAAAGGTTTGGATCCTAAATTGAAAATATGGGAATGGCGAAACAGGACTCAAAGTCGCTTAGTAACAAAATTTATCGAATTATAAATTTAACCGTAATAGCACTAGTATCATCCAGGATTTAGGGCAAATCTAAATGTGCTTAAGCTGCGATTAGCTACCTTCTTGCAATGAGGCTTAAATAAACCGTAAGTATAAGTACACTCAAACCTACTCCAATTGCAATTTCTCTGCCCCCCCTCCCCCCCCTGATTCTTCCTCTCATTTCTACAATTCATCTCTTCCACTAATGATCTGCCCAAACTCAATTCCACCATTCATTCTTCCTGTTATTTCAATCCCCTGATAATCCGCTATTAATAGATTTTTATCTCCAAAAACTGTGGAAAACTTTTTTTGTGGGAGATAGTGGTAAAAAGTGGTAAGTTATTTACTTTTACAATTGAATATTTATGTAAAAAGCCATAATGTCCCATTTCTTAGGAGAATTTGATTGTAAACTTGATGCTAAAGGCAGGATGATGATACCATCCAGCCTGAAGAAACAGCTTCCTGAAGCTGAGCGTGAAGGGCTTGTGATCAACCGAGGATTTGAAAAGCATTTGGTTATTTATACAAAAAAGGAATGGGATAGCATCACAGAAGAGCTGAGTAAACTCAATGCTTATGAAAAGAAAAGTCGTGATTTTATTCGTTATTTCACCAGGGGGGCTACTGAGCTTTCTTTAGACTCAGCAAATCGTATCCTTTTCCCGAAAGCTTTAATGGAATATGCCGGTATTAGCGGAGAGGTGGTCCTTTCATGCGTATTGAATAAAATAGAGGTTTGGGCAAAAGATGCATATGACTCTCAGATGGATAATGAACCTGAAAACTTCGCCAATCTGGCCGAAGAGGTCATGGGCAGCATGGGGAGGAAGGCGCATGACTGATTATCATAATCCGGTGATGCTGCAGGAATGTATAGCAGGCCTGAAAATTAAGCCTGATGGAATTTATGTTGACGTTACATTCGGGGGTGGAGGTCATTCCCGGGAAATATTAAAGCATTTGGGTCCAAAAGGTCGTTTACTTGCATTTGACCAAGATGCCGATGCTCAAAAGAATTTACCAAAAGATGATCGATTAACCTTTATTGATCAGAACTTCCGCTACCTCAAAAATAATTGCCGTTTACAGGGCGCTATTCCTGCGGATGGTATTCTGGCTGATCTGGGGGTCTCTTCTCACCAATTTGATCAGCCAGAACGGGGGTTCTCTATTCGCTTTGATGCTGATCTAGATATGCGCATGGATCAAGGGAGTTTACTTACTGCTAAACAGATAGTAAATACTTATACTGAGGAGCAGCTACATCGCATTTTTGGAATCTATGGGGAGATTAAAAATGCCAAAACACTGGCTCAGGCACTGGTAACTCAGCGACTGAACAAGCCTATTGATACCGTTGATGAACTTAAAAGCGCCATTGCAAAACTAATCCCGAAAGGAAAAGAAAATAAATACTTGGCCCAAGTTTTTCAGGCACTCCGCATTGAAGTAAACCAAGAACTGGAGGCT
>JBDNGV010000448.1:0-34134 GCA_041689125.1 Daejeonella sp. | reverse complement strand
TTTTTTAATACTTTCCTGAAATAAATGACCTAATACCCAGCGGCTGTAAACATCAATCACACTCAGCAAAGGAACCATTTTTCCTGTGCCATGTATATACATAAACTTGATGTCGAACTCCCAGTAAGAAAATGGCTCAGTTGGCTCTGGAACTAGCTTTTTGACCCATTGCTTGTTTCCAACTCTTCGCTTTTTTGACTCATACAGCAACTGATGCTCCTTCATCAACCGGTATACTTTTTTGTGATTGATCTGATAGCCAAGCTCATCTTGGAGATAGTAGGTGACCTTTAAATAGCCATAGTCGACAAACTCTTTTTCAAGTAGTAATTTTACTTGAACTGCAACTTGTTCATTTGTAACCTTTCCTCCGTTCTCCAATAAGGTGAATTCACTGGGCTTTATACCTCGACGCTGAGCAACCTGGCCACTTGCTTGGTAATAATAACTACTGGCACTAAGTCCGGCGTATTGCAACACTTTGCGTACTGGATGGTGCTGGTCTATAAACATCGTAGCTGTCATTTTCCGATCAATTTGTTTAACGATGTTTTTTTTAGAAGCTCATTTTTAATCTTCAACTCAAGCTCCTTGTCGGCAACAATTTCCTTCAGTCTCTGATTCTCCAGCTGTAGCCTTTTGAGCTCCGGTGATAACTTTCCTGCCCCCAACTTTAGACCTTCCGCACCTGATACAGCGAATACATCTTGCCAGTTCTTTATCGTTTGGTAACTCATCTCATACTTACGTGCTGTTTCAAGTAGACCCAATGATTTGGATTCTTCTAGAATTCGCACTTTGTCCTGAACACTTTTTCTTGCTCGCTTTCCCATGATAGTTCAAATTTACACCCTCGTTCATAATTTGAATATCGTTCCAGTTAATTAGGGGGTTGGAGGGAAACGATCTAGGTGAAACGTTGAATTTACGGGTTAAAAATATTGAGGTAGTGAAAGAATTAAAATCATTACTTATCAAATACATTAATGATGACCGCAGTACTACAGGAATAGCACAAAAAAATGATTCAATCGATTTTGAATGGAAACAAATTGATTTTATGAAGTAATCAAAATCCAATCTTCCATAAATTAGCTAGGTTTAAACGCTTGTATAAATAGTAAATTAAATAAACAAAAAACTTCAACAAGCACTCTTAATTATTTCATAAAAAAGATTGAATTATCTATCTTCGGCTTATCATTTCAAATTGCAGGTAAAGTTCATTTTGAACAAGAAAAGACAGATTTATTAAAAATCTCAAACATATCCGATCTCAAATTAAAAACAAATCATAAAATGAAAATTACAGTTGTAGGAGCCGGTGCAGTAGGTGCAACCTGTGCTGATAACATCGCCAGAAAAGAATTAGCAGAAGAACTTATTTTATTAGACATCAGAGAAGGTTTTGCTGAAGGTAAAGCCATCGACATGATGCAAACTTCTGCCCTTTTGTGTTTTGACACCAAGATTAAGGGCGTGACCAATGATTACGCTGCTACTGCAGGATCTGAAGTTGTGGTTATCACTTCAGGATTACCACGTAAACCTGGAATGACCCGTGAAGAGCTTATAGGCACCAATGCAAACATTGTAAAGAGTGTGACTGAAAACATCCTGAAACACTCTCCTGAAACCATCATAATTGTAGTTTCAAACCCAATGGACACCATGAATTACCTTACACTTCAAACTTCAGGACTTCCAAAAAATAAAATTTTGGGAATGGGTGGAGCATTGGATTCTGCAAGATTCAAATATTACCTGAGTGTAGAACTAGGCTGTTCACCTGCGGATCTTAATGCGGTAGTTATCGGTGGGCACGGGGATACCACCATGATCCCATTAATTCATCATGCTACTTGGAATAGTATTCCTGTTACTCAACTTCTAACCAAGGAGCAGCAGGAAAAAGTAGTTACTTCTACAATGGTAGGTGGCGCTACTTTAACAAAATTGATCGGCACTTCCGCATGGTATGCACCCGGTGCAGGTACTGCCGCAATGGTTGAAAGTATCGTACGTGATGAGAAAAAACTAATCTCCTGTGGTGTTGCATTGGATGGAGAATATGGTCAGAAAGATATTTCTCTAGTGGTTCCTGTTATAATTGGAAAAAACGGATGGGAAAAAATTCTCGACTTCAAACTTTCTGATGCTGAGCGAGCCGAATTTAGCAAAAGTGCAGATGCAGTAAGAAGTATGAACCAAGTTCTCAGAGATTCTAATCTTATCTAAACGCTTCAATGAGCGAAACAAGAGTTCCTTTAGAACTAATAAATTTACAAGACGACGGCTTCCACCTATTGGTGGAAGTTGTTGTTTTCGGACAATCTTTTAATGTGGTGCTGGATACAGGGGCTTCAAAAACAGTCTTTGATAAAACAGAGATCGAGAAGCATAGGAAAGATGCTGAACTAAGAATTTCCGATTGCTTATCAACTGGGTTGGGGACCAACAGCATGGAAAGTCATACCATAATTCTCCCTGTTATGAAGATTGGGGAATTTAAAATAAAGAATTTCGAAGCTGCAGTACTCGATCTCAGCACAATAAGGCATGCTTATTCAAGTCTGAATCTTCCACCTGTCTTTGGTGTTTTGGGCGGGGATATTCTACAACGTTACCAGGCGATTATCAATTACGAAAAACTGCATTTAAAACTTTTTCGTTAAAAGACTCTGTTTAAACCAGTTAAAAATCGTTAACTTAAGTCAAATTAATCAGCATGAAATGCTTCCTGTACATTTTATTATCAATCCTTAGTTATAATGCTTTCTCTCAGAACATTAGCGGAAAATGGTTTGGGAAAATTACACAGGGTCCCGGGGGTTACAGTGAACTCTATGACCTTGAATTTAATCTGACTCAGAAGAAGAGTATTTGGGGTAATTCCTATGCTTTGATGGGAAATGCAGTTAGAATACGAATAGGATTTTCCGGCAAAATGGATCGTGACAGTATCAAAATAAATGAAAGTCTAGATTGGATTCGTGAAGATATTGTCCCATGGGACTGGGTTGCTTGTATCAAGACCTATGAATTGGCTTACCGGACCGAATCTGGTTATGAATATATGGAGGGAACCTGGAGCGGAATCAGCAAGGATGATCCAAAGGAAGTCTGTATCCCCGGTAAAGTAATCTTATCCAGATCTATTGAAGGTCTTAATAAATTTCTGGAGCAACATAAAGATTCTTTGATCAATACTCTGGCGCTGAACCATGAACAAGCAAGTCCGGTCTTGGTAGATTTCAAATCGAATTTTCTGGAAACTGAACCCAAAAAAGTAACAGAAATCGAAGTACATAATACTGATCTTCAGGTTCAGTTGTTGGATTATTTGAAACCGGATAATGATACGGTATCAGTTTACCTAAATCGAGAAACTTTGGTAAAAAACGTAAGGGTTTCAAAAAAGCCTGCGCTGATTAAGTTCAGCATTGATAAGCGCGTAGAGATTCATGAACTACTTTTGTATGCAGAGAATCTTGGACTTATACCACCCAATACGTCAGAACTTATTTTAATTGATGGGGAATCCAAACACAGGGTTATGATCGTCTCTGATAAACAAAAAACTGCTGCAATATATTTAAGATATAAACCCCTTGACACAAAAAAAAAGACTAGTAAATAACGAATGCTAATGAAATATCTCCTCATATTTAACTTTTTATTTGCTTCTATTTCTGGCTTTTCACAGGATTTTAAAGGGGTATGGCTCGGCTATATGGACACCGATCTTCAAAATATAAGAACCCTAAATGTGAGCTATATTTTACATGTTAAGGAACAGGATAATAACATAGTGAACGGAAAGGCTTATATCTATCGCGATAATCCGATCAGGGCTGAAGGAATTCTTGACTTTATTGGCGTCGTTAATAAGAATAGTCTTAGCATCAATGAACTTAAAATATTACACTCCAAGATTCCAAGTGACAGTGCCCGTTTTCTCTGTATTAAAGACCTTAAACTGAAGCTTACTAAAGAGGACGGCATTGAGAATCTAAGTGGAACATTTACCGGTGCCGGCGAGAATTCATTGCCATGCTATCCAGGCAATGTATATCTGCAGCGTTATACCGATGCAAACAGACAAATCATTCCTCAAAACTACCTAACTAGTATCCTTCTGGATGCCAGAGATCCAAATGTTTTCCTCAAAACTAAACTGGCCCGGCCAATTGTGATTGAGGTTACTGAAAATGTGGTTAGGATTGAAATTAAAGACTATCTGAAAGAAGACGGAGATATTGTTTCAGTATATCATAATCGAAGGCCATTTATCAGAAATCAGCTTATTGTCAATAAGCCTTCTAATCATACGCTTCGCTTAAACAGAAATCAGGAGCTGCATGAGATCATTCTCTTTGCTGAAAATCTGGGTCGGATCCCTCCGAACACCTCCAATTTGAGAATTTATGATGGTGTTAAAGAACACCAGATATTGATTCAATCGAGCAAGGAGGTTAGTGCAGTGGTTTATTTACGATATGCTCCCGAACAAAAAAGCCCTTCACAATAAGTTGAAGGGCTTTATTTATTCGAAAATGAATTGAATTAGATATCAATCCGCGCATATTTGGCATTTTTCTCAATAAACTCACGGCGCGGAGCAACTTCATCGCCCATCAGCATGGAGAATATATGATCACATTCTGCCGCATTTTCGATGGTAACTTTTCTCAATGTGCGGGTCTCGGGGTTTAAAGTGGTATCCCATAATTGTTCAGCATTCATCTCTCCCAAACCTTTGTACCTCTGAATGTTAACACTCTCTTCTTTTCCTGAACCTTTCAATGCCTGCACTGCAGCATCACGCTGATCATCATTCCATGCATACTGAAACTCTTTACCCTTTTTAACAAGGTAAAGCGGAGGAGCTGCAATATAAATATAGCCGAACTCAATCAAGGCCTTCATATATCTGAAGAAGAAAGTCAGAATCAGTGTTGTGATGTGTGAACCGTCTACGTCAGCATCCGTCATAATGATGATCCGATGGTAACGAAGTTTTTCCATATTCAGTGCCTTGGCGTCTTCGGCGGTACCGATACTTACTCCCATGGCGGTGAACATGTTCTTGATCTCATCATTCTCATAGATCTTATGCTCCATCGCCTTCTCAACATTAAGAATCTTGCCTTTTAATGGAAGAATAGCTTGAAAATTCCGATCCCTGCCTTGCTTGGCTGTTCCACCTGCAGAATCTCCCTCCACTAAGTATAATTCACAGGCAGCAGGATCATTGTTTGCGCAATCGGCCAGTTTTCCTGGCAAACCTGAACCACCCATCACCGTTTTACGCTGAACCATCTCACGGGCCTTGCGAGCTGCGGCTCTCGCCGTTGCAGCCAGAATCACCTTATTGACGATCATTTTAGCCTCACGAGGATTCTCCTCTAGGTAATTACCCAAAATTTCACCAACAGCAATATCCACCGCACCCATCACCTCATTATTGCCCAATTTGGTTTTCGTTTGCCCCTCAAACTGAGGTTCCTGAACCTTTACCGAAATTATAGCAGTTAATCCCTCACGGAAATCATCACCTGTAATTTCAATCTTCATGTTTTTCAACATGCCTGATTTCTCTGCATAAGCTTTTAGAGTACGGGTTAAACCACGACGAAATCCGGCTACGTGAGTACCACCTTCGTGGGTATTAATGTTGTTCACATAAGAATGAACATTCTCTGTGTAGGTATCATTATACTGGAGCGCCATTTCAACAGGAATACCCTGTTTAATTCCTTCCACATAAATAGGTTCGGGAATTATGGAAGTACGCATTGCATCAAGATATTTGACAAACTCCTTTAAACCACCTTCAGAATAGAATTCTTCTTTAAGAAAAGCTCCTTCATCCGTAGTTTCTCGCTCATCAACAAGCGATAAACGGATACCCTTATTCAGATATGCCAGCTCTCTTAATCGGGCTGCAAGAGTATCAAATTTATATTCGGTAGTTAAGGTAAATATCTCAGGATCTGGTTGAAAATTAACAATAGTTCCGGTCTTGTCGCTTTCACCTATAACCTTAACATCGAAAAGAGGTTTTCCACACTCATATTCCTGTGTAAATATTTTCCCATCGCGATGGATTACAACTTTTAATGGCTTTGAAAGTGCGTTCACACAACTTACTCCTACACCATGCAAACCACCGGATACTTTATAGGTATCCTTATCAAACTTACCTCCGGCATGAAGAACAGTCATAACCACTTCAAGCGCCGACTTCTTTTCTTTGGTATGCATGGCGGTAGGGATTCCACGTCCATTATCTTCAACTGTGATAGAATTTCCCTTGTGAATAGTTACATTAATATCAGTACAGTAACCAGCGAGTGCCTCATCTATTGAATTATCCACAACTTCATAAACCAAGTGGTGAAGGCCTTTGAATCCTGTGTCACCAATATACATGGACGGACGTTTTCTTACCGCTTCCAGTCCTTCTAATACCTGTATATTATCCGCTGAATAATTTGATTTGTCTACTGTTTCTTCGCTCATATATGATTATTACAACAAAGATCAAAAATAACCATTTTGTCCGGATTTTGCTACATTGTGGATAAATTAACAAGGCTTTTGTTTACTACATCCGCATCATAAATTAAATGGTTGAGAAAATGGTACGAAAGTTTATATTTGCTTAAATTTTTATAAAAAATTATGAAGAAATTAATAACAAGCATCAGTAAAATAACAATCATTTTAGCGCTGTCTGCATTGGTAATATCCTGTAATAAAGACCAAACTAAAAGTACTGTAAGTGCTGCCAAAACTTCAGCAGGTATTGCAGAGGCCATCGTCTATGTCAATTCAGATTCCCTCTTAAATAATTATGATTATTATAAAGCAGTAAGGGATAAATTTCAGGACAAATCAAAGAAAGCACAAGCAGATCTTACTGCAAAAGGGACCGCTTTTCAGCGCGAAGTAGCTGCTTATCAACAAGGAGGGGCCAATTTAAGTGCTGAGCAAAGGGCTACTACTGAAGAACGGCTAGCTAGAAAGCAGCAGGAACTTGCTACGTACAATCAAAATGCAGGCAACGCTTTGGCAAATGAAGAGGCAGCTGAAAACGAGAAATTATACAATAAAGTAGCCGAGTATCTAAAAGGATATGCAAAGTCTAAAGGTTACAAGCTTGTACTTACTTATTCAAAATCAAACCCGGCGGTATTATTCGCAGACGAGAGTTTGGATGTAACTAAGGCAGTTGTTGATGGTTTGAATACAGCATATCAAAAAGAGAAAAAATAAGGAAAAGAAATAAATCTTTTTCGACAAAAACCCCGGCAGCAGCCGGGGTTTTTGATTTTCAGAATAATTTGACAGATAAAAGGATTTTGAGGATATTGAGCAGACATGTCAGGAACAGAAATACATCATAAATTCATGCGAATAGCCATCCGGCTTTCTGAACAAAATGTCAGCAAAACATTAGGAGGTCCTTTCGGTGCAGTCATTGTTAAGGATGGTAATATTATTGCTAAAAGTGCTAATAAAGTAACTCTGAAAAATGATCCTACGGCACATGCGGAAGTTTCTGCCATCAGACTGGCCTGTAAGAAGTTAAATACATTTGATCTGAGTGGTTGCCTGATTTATACAAGTTGCGAACCCTGCCCTATGTGTCTCAGCGCAATCTATTGGGCTCAAATTGACTCCATTTATTATGCCAATACTAAGAAAGATGCCGCAAATATCGGTTTTAATGATCAGTTCATTTACGATGAAATTGCACTTGACAAAAACAATCGAACAATAGCTATGCATCAGATACTAAGCGGAGAGGCAATCTTAGCATTCAAACTCTGGGAGCATTCAGCGATGAAAACTAATTACTGATCAATGGGAAAGATCAGCAGAAGGAAATTTATCTGGTGAGGTATCGGCCTGATTACAAGTGCCACTGTAATTGACGCTTTTTAGTATGAAAAAGTATTCATCGAATTGAATGAATATTATATTGGGAATGCCGGTCCTGAGAACAAAAACCTGAAAGTCCTTCAAATATCTGACCTTCACCTGCGTGCAATAAAGCCTAAACACTTTGAACTCGTCAATCTTATCAAGCGGATCAAACCACAACTCATCCTATTCACAGGTGATGTAATCGACCGCAATAAAAACTTAAAAAACCTAGACAAGTACTTAGCCTTGTTCGATCCGGCAATCCAAAAAACAGCTATTTTTGGAAACTGGGAGTGCTGGAAGGTCCAGCCCCTTGAACTACTTGAAGTTTATAAAAAGCATAACTGCGAATTAATTGTCAATCATTCTTTTCAATATAAATTCGGCAACACCACAATTTCTGTTTCCGGGATGGATGATCTGATTGCCGGGAAAGCAGATTTCAATATGGCAATGGAGTTCTATCAGAAATCAGATTACCATGTGGTTATGACACATTGCCCACAGCATAGAGATATCATTCAAACACAAATGAAAGATATTCCTATTGACCTTGTGCTATCAGGGCAGACGCATGGCGGACAGTTTAACCTGTTTGGATATGCACCTTTCAGACCGAATGGCAGCGGGCGATATGTGAGCGGCTTGTACCGCGAAGAATTACCACATTTATACGTTTCGAGAGGGATTGGCACTAGCGGATTACCAATAAGACTTGGCTCAAGAGCTGAAGTTACGGTGTTTAATTTTGAGAAAGTAGGGTGAAAATTAGGAAGAGGGAGCTGGAAATTGGGAATGGGAAATTGCGAAACGGGAAAGATTTCTGATAACCTGAGTGCGATATAAAATTTTCCTCGAGTAAGTTTGAATTGAATAATTTTCTCTTGTTTTAAAAAGCAAGGTCTGCTCTTCTTCGGTTGCGCTAGTCCCGTGTTCTGCCGTTTTTTTGCAACAGATTTAAAAGATATCATGAAATTCAATCGCCAAAAACTACAGCTGCCACCCGGATTTATTTCAAATGGCTTTGGTCCTTTTGTCGGGCTGCACCTTCATATGAAATACCGCTTTGGGTAAAATAAACCTTGCCAAAGGAGGTAGCTTCCGGCTGCTGGTATTTTGAAACGGAATGCTACTTCTTGCCGGAACTAACCGAAGGAAAGGGCTGAACCGACCTATATTAAACAGGTATTGCTTTCAATTATCAATTATCAAACCATCCCTCCTGCAGATCATCAATCTCCCTCCGGTCTTTTTTGGTAGGTCTTCCTGTTCCTCTATCTCTGCTAAGGTTAGTGGTAAGAAACATTGATTTATAGGCCTGCGTATCTTCAATCGGAGTAAGATCCTTATAAAAATTAACGGCTGTCTTTGCATCAACCCTCCTTTCTAATAGTTCGATTACTTCAATTATCTTCTTATCACTACCTTTCTGTACTGTATATACCTCTCCTATTTTAACTAAATGAGAGGCCTTGAGATTATTTCCGTCAAGCTTTACCCTTCCCGCCTTACAAGCCTCTGTAGAAATACTCCGGGTTTTAAAAGCGCGGATAGCCCATAAATATTTGTCGATGCGTAATTTTTCAGATCCCTGCATGGTTCAAAATTACGTAAGAATTGACGAAAGGATGGAAAAATTGGCAGAAAATCCTTTAATTTGCTTTAAATTAAAATTATGGTTAACGAATATAAAAAACTGATCGAAAGTGCATGGGAGGATCGTAATCTCATCAATTTCAAAGAATACAGAATTGCTATAGAAAGCGTCATTCAACACTTAGATAAAGGTGAAATTAGGGTTGCCGAACAAATCGGTGAACGCTGGCATGTAAACGACTGGGTAAAAAAGGCAGTAATCCTGTACTTCCCAATCCGTGAGATGAAAGAAATCGAAGTGGGGCCATTTGTGTTCCATGATAAGATGAAATTAAAAACAGATTACAAAGAAACCGGTGTCAGAGTTGTTCCACATGCCATTGCGCGTTATGGTGCATATCTTGCAAAAGGAGTTATCTTAATGCCATCGTATGTAAATATAGGTGCTTATGTTGATGAAGGCACTATGGTTGATACCTGGGCAACTGTTGGTTCGTGTGCACAGATCGGAAAGCATGTTCACCTGAGTGGTGGCGTTGGGATTGGCGGTGTTCTTGAGCCCATACAGGCCTCTCCGGTAATTATTGAAGACAATTGCTTCATCGGTTCTAGAGCAATCGTTGTAGAAGGTGTTCATGTTCAAAAGGAAGCAGTTTTAGGAGCAAATGTTGTTCTAACCGCTTCAACCAAAATTATTGACGTTACAGGTGATAAACCTGTAGAATACAAAGGTTTTGTTCCTTCACGCTCGGTAGTGATTCCAGGTTCTTACACCAAGAAATTTCCGGCGGGTGAATATCAGGTACCCTGTGCGCTGATCATAGGACAACGTAAGGAATCAACAGATAAAAAAACCTCTCTAAATGATGCGCTAAGAGAGAATAATGTGGCGGTATAAACTCTGCATTCAAGCTTTTTTAAATTAAAAAAAGGATGATTTATATCCATCCTTTTTTAGTTTTAATTCATAATGATGAAGATAGGCTTTGATGGTAAACGTATAACCCAAAACTTTACAGGTTTAGGCAATTACAGTAGGTATGTGCTTAAAGTTTTGGCCGAAAACCATCCTGAAAATCAATACCAAATCTTTGCTTCAAAAGAATCTATCGGATCTGAGGGTATTAAAAAAAACAGTTCTATTGAATTTATCTATCCTGAAAATCGGTTTTCAAATAGCTATTGGAGAAGTTTCGGACTAGTTAAGAATCTTAAGAATGAAGAAATCGAGCTATATCATGGATTGAGTAATGAGATCCCCTTCGGTATAAGCAAAGCTGGAATTCCTTCTGTTGTAACTATTCATGATCTAATTTTTTACCGGTATCCTCAATATTACCCTTGGCTCGACAGAAAGATCTATGAATATAAAATGCGATATGCAGCCGATCATGCAGATAAGATTATAGCTATCAGTGAAACAACAAAATATGACCTGATCAATCTGTTTAATATTGAAAAGAGTCGCATTGAAGTGATTTATCAAAATTGTGATCCTGCCTTTCGTAATAAAATTACAGATAAAGAAAATCTGAGAATAAGAACTGTCTATAATTTGCCGCACAAGTACCTCCTTAATGTAGGCACTATAGAAACTAGAAAAAATTCTTTACTAGCCGTTCAGGCCATCAAAGAACTAGATTCAGATATTCACCTGATTATCATTGGAAAGGATACCTCCTATGTAGAAAAGTTAAGGGATTATATCAACAAAAATAATCTGAATAACAGAGTTCACTTTTTGAAAAATGTGACATTTCATGACCTCCCGGGAATCTATCAGATGGCTGAGATATTCCTATTCCCATCAGAGTATGAAGGGTTTGGAATACCCGTGATTGAAGCTTTAAGTTCAGGAGTACCCGTCATCGCTGCAACAGGTTCATGCCTTGAAGAGGCAGGAGGAGCCGGGAGTATTTATATTCATCCAAAGGACAGTGCAACACTCAGGGCTGAGATCCTAGGTATTTTGAATGATCCTGAAAAAAAACAAATTATGATCAAGGCGGGATACGCACATTTGGAAAAATTATCAGATCAAAAAATTGCCGATCAATTAAACAAACTATACCAAAACATCATTAAATGCTAAAAGACGAAGTAAACAAAGCTTTTGAAGTGTTAAAAAATGGGGGCTTAATCCTCTATCCTACCGACACAAACTGGGGAATTGGCTGTGATGCTACTAATTCTGAAGCCGTTGAAAAGGTTTTCCAACTTAAGGGTCGTGCCGAGGAAAAGAGTCTGATTGTTCTACTTGATAGCGACAATAAACTTCAAAGTTATATCAAAGAAGTTCCTGAAATCGCTTATGACCTGATTGAATACGCTATAAATCCTTTAACTATCGTTTATTCTGGGGCTAAAAATTTGGCTCCGAATGTCATTACAAAGGACGGTTGCATAGGTATTCGGATTGTAAAGCACGAGTTCTGCAATCAACTATTACAGCGATTTAGAAAGCCGGTCATTTCTACGTCGGCAAACCTGAGCGGCAAGCCTTCTCCAGCAATTTTCGATGATATTGATGAAACTATTCTGAATGGCGTCGATTATGTAGTTAACTGGGAGCAAGATTACCGAGAAGAAAGAAAGCCATCAACAATTATGAAGCTTGAACCGGGTGGCCTATTCTCATTCATCCGCAAATAATTTTGATAATACCAAAAATTAACCTTGAATCTTATTCATTTCTTGAAAAAGTGCAATAATATGTTGTCCTTTGCGCAAGATTATTATCTGCTCAGATCATTCCCATCTAGAATTAGTATGTTCCGGTCTGAATTAATATGAAAAAACACCTTCAACATTCAATATTTAAGAAGCTCAGTGATCTGGCAGATGCTACCGATACAGAAATATATGTAATTGGAGGCTATGTAAGAGATATTTTTTTGAAACGGCCATCAAAAGACATTGACATTTTGGTTATAGGGAATGGAATTAAGTTTGCAGAAGCCACAGGAAAATTATTAGAAACCAAAGTCTCTGTATTTAAAAATTTTGGCACAGCAATGCTAAGGTATGGAGATCTTGAAATCGAATTTGTGGGCGCTAGGAAAGAATCCTATCGCGTAGAATCCCGAAAACCCATTGTTGAGAATGGCACGCTAGAAGATGACCAGAAACGGCGTGACTTCAGCATTAATGCAATGGCATTAGGTTTAAATACTGCTAACTTTGGCACTCTAATAGACCCATTTGATGGCGTAAAAGATCTGGGAAACAAGCTAATTCGTACGCCTTTAGATCCTGCTGAAACGTTTTCAGATGATCCATTAAGAATGATGAGAGCAATACGTTTCGCCACCCAACTTGATTTTACAATTAGTGCGGATGCCATTGAAGCTATCAAAAAGAATTCAGAACGAATAAAGATTGTTTCAACAGAACGGATTACGGATGAGTTAAACCGGATCATTCTGGCAAAGAAGCCTTCGATCGGATTTATCTATTTATTCGACACTGGTTTATTGAGGCACATTTTTCCGCAAATGGCCGAACTTCATGGAGTGGAAATAATTGCTGGAAAAGGGCATAAAGATAATTTTTACCATACCCTTCAGGTATTGAATAACCTTGCTGAAAATACCGATGACCTATGGCTGAGATGGTCAGCGATTCTACATGACATCGCCAAGCCTGCAACCAAACGTTTTGAGCCCGGACATGGTTGGACTTTTCATGGACACGAAGACAGAGGCGCACGAATGGTCCCTAAAATTTTTTCGCAGCTTAAACTACCGTTGAATGAAAAGATGAAACTGGTACAAAAATTGGTGCAACTACATCTTCGTCCTATCGTTCTGGCTCAGGATGTAGTTACTGACTCGGCTGTGAGACGTCTTTTATTTGAGGCGGGAGAAGAGATTGACGGACTGATGTTACTCTGTAATGCTGACATAACGACCAAAAATGAATATAAAATAAAAAAATACCGCAGTAACTTCGATCTGGTAAAACAGAAACTGAAAGATGTTGAGAAAAGTGACCAACTTAGAAACTGGCAACCGCCAGTTAGCGGTGAAGACATTATGCAGGCTTTCAACATAAGTGCCGGTAGGGATGTGGGAACAATAAAAATACAAATCCGTGAGGCAATTCTGGAGGGAGAAATAAAAAACACGAAGGAAAAAGCCTATGAGTATATGCTTGAAAAGGGGAAAGCAATGGGCCTTATCCCTGTCAAATTAAAACCATAAAGATTTTTAATTCGCTGAATAAAAATCTTTAAGCAGACAATCAAATAGTATTTTTGTAAATAACTAAACAAGAACATGGCAATATATAGATTCAGGGTTTCTTTTGAGGATTATGATGACATCGAGCGTGATATTGACATTAAATCAAATCAAACATTTGAAGACCTTCATCGTGCTATCCAAAAGTCTACAGGATATCAGATTGAGACCCCTTCCTCCTTTTATGTTAGCAACGATCAGTGGAAAAAAAATGAAGAAATTGCCTTTTTGCCTAACCAGCGAAAGGTTAATAATGGTGTTGTTCTTATGAGCAATTCAAAACTGAGTAGTTTTATTGATGATCCGCATCAAAAATTTTACTACACCTATAATTTTGACAGGCCATTCGACTTTCACGTTGAGTTGGTTAAAATACTCATGAATGATGAATCCGGAAAAACATATCCATGCGTTTCCCGCAGTCTGGGAGTGGCTCCTAAAATAACCGAGAGTGGAATTATTCCAGCTGAAGTAACAACTCTTGTATCCGATGAGTTTGATTTCCTAAACGAAATTAATTTTCAGCCGGAAGATGCTGAAGAGCTTGAGCAAATGAACGATATGGGAATCAATACCGGTGAAGAAGCAGCTGAGTTAGAAGAGGAAAAGGATGAGTTTATGGATGAATTCTCCGATAATGAAGGTTATGATTCTGATGATATTCAGAAGGATGAGTAGTAATTTATAATCGCCTTATAAACCGGACTGAATTATGAGCAAAACACTGATCATTATTGCAGGTCCGACAGCAGCAGGTAAAACCGCCATTGCTATTCATATAGCCAAACATTTCAATACTGAGATAATATCTGCCGACTCTAGGCAATTCTACAGGGAAATGAATATCGGTACAGCCAAACCATCAAATGAGGAACTAAGCGCTATCAGGCATCATATAATAGATAGTCATTCAGTAAAAGACCATTTTAGTGTTGGCGATTTCGAAAAAGCGGTAATTTGTCTTCTTGAAAAACTGTTCAAATCCCACGATCAGGTAATACTAGTAGGAGGCTCGGGCTTATTCATTGATGCAGTATGCAATGGTTTCGACGAATTACCGGTAGCAACAAAAGAAACTCGTGAAAAGTTAAATCAGCTTCTTTCTGATAAAGGCATTGAACATCTACAGGAGAAATTAAAAAAGGTAGACCCTGTTTATTATGCTGAAGTTGATATCAATAACCCACAACGTTTAAAACGCGCGCTTGAAGTATTTGAAAGCACAGGCAATCCATTTTCATCTTACCGCACTAAAATCCCTAAAAAAAGAAATTTCAATATCATTAAGCTTGCAATCAGTCCGGATCGCACAAAACTTTATGAACAAATAAACCTCCGAGTTGATCAGATGATCGATAAGGGATTAATTGAAGAAGTAAAAGGACTTGTAGAATATAGGCATCTAAATGCCCTGAATACCGTTGGATATTCAGAAATTTTCGATTACTTGGATGGTAAATACACCAAACAGGAGTCAATAGATAAGATCAAACAAAATACACGAAGATTTGCAAAAAGGCAGCTTACATGGTTTAAAAAATCGGAAGATATGAAGTGGTTTGATCCACTTGCGCTTAATTCTATTTTGAAATATCTTGATGAAGCGATATCTTTTCTGTGGAGCGTGGACCAAAAAAATTAAAGAAAAGAAACAGAAATGCCATTGTACTTAAAATCTGAATCATAACCAAAATTTTACCCTGTTCATTAACCGGGTGAAAATCACCATAGCCTATGGTAACACCGGTTATAAAACTAAAATAGAGGGCATCTACCCAGCTTTGTATCGGCTGGTTTAAATAATCTCCTGCGGCATAAATAACTCCAAAAGATGCAATTACTTCAATAAAATTAAAAAAAAGCAAAATGATTGAGCGATTTACCATTTTACCATGGTCATGCTCGGGGAAAATATTTTGTGAAAAATATGTAGGAAAGTCTCAATAAGCAGGTAGATATTAAAGATGAAGAGCCCAAAATGATTCCATAAACTAAAATATAGTATAATGAATGGCAACAGAGTTTTAAAGATTACATAGAATTCGCCAACAAGCTTTCTTTGGTAAAGTGATAAGTATTGGGTGAAGTATTCAATGTAGATACCGGGGAAAAAGATTTTTGAACCTACCAGAAATAACCTAAAAAGGCGTTCAATACCAAAATCAGGGTAATGAGTATTATTCCAGACATATTTTCTATCTTCTGAAAATGATGAGCATGCCTATGTAAATTCGAATTATCTGAATTCTGATTACCAAAAACGAGCTTATTTAAATGTTTTATCACTTAGGCTTGTGCTGTGGGGCCACCAAAATTAAGTGGAAATCCAGGTTGATCTGTATTGATCTTGATTCTGCCGTTCTGAGTCTCAAATTTTTCGATATTTTCTTCAAGTGCAACCATAAAACGCTTTGCGTGTTCTGGTGTTAATACGATTCTCGATTTAACCCTTGCTTTTGGAACACCAGGCATTATCCTTATAAAATCAAGTACAAATTCTGAGTTTGAATGGGTAATCACAGCCAGATTGGAGTAAATTCCTTCTGCAACTTCTTCAGAAAGCTCGATGTCCAACTGATTTTCAATGTTTTGCTCTTCCATA
Source organism: Daejeonella sp. (assembly GCA_041689125.1). GTDB lineage: Bacteria > Bacteroidota > Bacteroidia > Sphingobacteriales > Sphingobacteriaceae > Daejeonella. The sequence continues at coordinate 17,760 of JBDNGV010000448.1, read as the reverse complement.
TTACAAAGTTATAAATTCTACAATCAAATTTTATTATATAAAAAAGTCCTCCATTTTGGGAGGACTTTTTTATATAATTAAGAACTGAAAAAGCTTTACGCCTTTAGCTTTAGCCTTTCAAATTTAAGCTTCTGCTTCTTCTAATTTTGAAGCCATAAGTTTATCATATTCTTCTTGAGAACCAACAATGATACGTTCATATTGTCTTAATCCTGTTCCTGAAGGGATCAAATGACCTACAATTACGTTTTCTTTCAGACCCAGCAGGTTATCACGTTTACCACTGATAGCAGCCTCGTTCAACACCTTAGTAGTTTCCTGGAAGGAAGCTGCTGAGATGAATGACTTAGTACCTAATGATGCACGGGTAATACCCTGAAGGATTTGACTTGATGTTGCGGCGATTGCATCGCGAGTTTCAACAAGTTTCATGTCCTTACGCTTCAATACTGAATTTTCATCTCTGAGTTTACGTACCGAAATGATCTGACCCGGTTTCAAGTTCGGAGATTCTCCAGGCTCAGTTACTACCTTCTTATCATAGATCTCATCATTCTCCAATTGGAAATCCCAACGATCAACGAGTTCTTTTTCAAGGAAACGAGTATCACCTGCATCCTCAATCATTACCTTCTGCATCATCTGATGCACTATGGTTTCGAAGTGTTTATCATTGATTTTCACACCCTGCAAACGGTAAACTTCCTGAATACCATTAACTAGATATTCCTGAACTGCAGCAGGTCCTTTAATAGCAAGAATATCGGCAGGTGAAATAGAACCATCCGACAATGGCATACCGGCTTTAACAAAGTCATTATCCTGTACAAGGATGTGTTTTGATAGAGGAACTAGGTATTTCTTAATCTGTCCGTCTTTTGATTCGATAGACATCTCACGATTACCACGTTTAACACCACCTAAGGTTACAACACCATCGATTTCAGTAACAACTGCAGGATTTGATGGATTACGAGCTTCAAATAATTCAGTTACCCTTGGTAAACCACCTGTAATATCCCTTGTTTTTCCAGTAGAGCGCGGAATCTTTGCAATAATCTGTCCGATTTTCACTTTCTCGTTCTCTTCTACTGCTATGTGTGCACCTACAGGAATATTATATCCTTTTAAGCCATTTCCTTTTTTATCCGCAACGCGGATAACCGGGTTCTTGGTTTTATCACGAGTATCAATAATAACCTTTTCTCTATGACCGGTTTGTTCATCTGATTCTTCGCGGAAGGTAACACCTTCAATGATCGCCTCAAATTCAGCTTTACCCTCAAACTCGGAAATAATAACTGCATTATATGGATCCCAGCTACAAATCCTGTCGCCTTTAGAGATTTTGGCACCATCCTTAACATACAAAAATGCACCGTAAGGAATATTATTTGACATAATCATCTTTTTGGTTCCAGGCTCTACAATACGGAATTCACCTGAACGGCCCAATACAACTTCAAGAGTTCCTTCAGTAGTTTCATGACTTACAGTTCTCACATTTTCAAACTCAATTACCCCATCAAACTTGGCATTGATCTGAGATTCAGCAGCAATGTTAGATGCTGTACCACCCACGTGGAAAGTACGTAAGGTCAACTGAGTTCCTGGCTCACCAATAGACTGTGCAGCAATTACACCTACAGCCTCACCCATTTGGACACGCTTGCCGGTTGCAAGGTTACGTCCGTAGCAGAGCGCACAAACACCACGCTTACTTTCGCAAGTCAATACTGAACGAATTTCAATTCCTTCGAGTGCTGAACTTTCAATTTTAACTGCTACATGCTCTTCAATATCCTCACCTGCAGAAACTAAAAGTTCTCCTGACAATGGATCATAAACATCATGTAAACTGGTTCTACCTAAAATCCGGTCATATAATGGTTCAACGACATCCTCGTTGTCTTTTAAGGCGGTAGTGTAAATACCTCTCAAAGTACCACAATCTGTTTCACCAACGATCATATCCTGAGCCACATCATGTAATCTACGGGTTAAGTACCCTGCATCCGCAGTCTTTAATGCAGTATCTGCAAGACCTTTACGTGCACCGTGAGTAGAAATGAAGTATTCCAATACCGACAATCCTTCTTTAAAGTTAGATAAGATCGGATTTTCAATAATCTCACCACCTGAACCTGATTTCTGAGGCTTAGCCATCAAACCACGCATACCGCAAAGCTGACGAATCTGCTCTTTAGAACCACGTGCACCTGAATCTAGCATCATATACACCGAATTAAAGCCCTGATTATCGCTCGAAAGCTGGTTCATCACATTAGCCGTTAAACGGTTGTTAATACGAGTCCAGATATCGATAATCTGATTATAACGTTCGTTGTTAGTAATGAATCCCATGTTATAGTTATTCATTACTTCTTCAACCTCCTTTTTTGCATGGTCAATTAATTGAGCCTTTTCAGCAGGGATATTCAAATCCTGGAGGTTAAATGAAAGTCCTCCTTGGAACGCCATCTGGAAACCCAATTCCTTGATTTCATCAAGAAATTGCGCCGCCCGTGCCATACCGGTAGCTTTAACTACATCACCAATAATATCACGAAGTGATTTTTTGGTCAGTAATTCATTAATATATCCTACTTCAACAGGCACTCTTTGGTTAAATAACACACGGCCTACAGTAGTGTCGATTAATTTATTAACAATTGCTCCGTCTTTCTCTTTCACATTGGCTTTAACCTTGATGAAAGCATGAAGATCAATTTTACGCTCATTATAAGCAATAATTACTTCTTCAGAGGAATAGAACATCTGATCTTGTCCTAATACAACACGTCCTTCGTCAGTTCTACGGCCTTTTGTAATGTAATAAAGACCCAAAACCATATCCTGTGAAGGTACAGTGATTGGAGTACCATTGGCAGGGTTCAGAATATTGTGTGAAGCAAGCATCAACATCTGGGCTTCCAGGATTGCAGCATTACCCAAAGGTAAATGTACAGCCATCTGGTCACCGTCAAAATCCGCGTTAAATGCAGTACATACTAATGGATGTAACTGAATTGCTTTTCCTTCAACCAGTTTTGGCTGGAAAGACTGGATACCCAAACGGTGCAATGTAGGAGCACGATTTAATAATACCGGATGCCCTTTCAATACATTTTCGAGTATATCCCAAACGATAGGATCTTTTTTGTCGACGATTTTCTTAGCAGATTTAACTGTTTTTACCACTCCTCTTTCGATCATCTTACGAATGATAAATGGTTTAAATAGCTCAGCTGCCATATCTTTTGGTAAACCGCACTCATGAAGTTTCAGATTTGGTCCGACAACAATTACCGAACGTGCTGAATAATCCACACGCTTACCTAATAAGTTCTGGCGGAAACGTCCTTGCTTACCTTTAAGGATATCTGAAAGTGATTTTAAAGCACGATTGCCTTCAGTTTTCACTGCGTTAACTTTACGAGAGTTATCAAATAATGAATCGACAGACTCCTGAAGCATACGCTTCTCATTACGTAAAATTACCTCCGGAGCTTTGATCTCGATCAAACGCTTCAAACGGTTGTTACGGATAATAACACGGCGATAAAGATCATTCAGATCGGAAGTCGCGAAACGACCGCCTTCCAAAGGAACCAATGGACGTAATTCAGGTGGAATAACCGGAACGATCTTAACAATCATCCATTCAGGACTATTCTCAATGCGGGTATTTGCCCCACGGAAAGCTTCAACTACCTGTAGGCGTTTTAAGGCCTCAGTTTTACGCTGTTGTGACGTTTCAGTTGCTGCCTGATGACGAAGGTCATATGACTGCTGATCTAGGTCTAAACGACCTAAAAGATCCTGAAGTGCCTCAGCCCCCATTTTAGCGATGAATTTCTCAGGGTCTTTATCATCTAGGTATTGATTTTCCTTTGGAAGAGAATCCAGAATATCCAAATACTCTTCTTCTGTTAGGAAATCCATTTTCTGAATTCCATCTGCTTCTTTAAGTCCGGCTTGTATTACTACATAGCGCTCATAATAAATAATCAGATCGAGCTTTTTGGTTGGTAAACCTAAAAGGTAACCAATTTTATTTGGCAATGAACGGAAATACCAGATGTGTGCCACAGGAACCACAAGATTAATGTGTCCCATACGCTCACGACGAACTTTCTTTTCAGTTACCTCAACCCCACAACGGTCACATACAATACCTTTGTAACGGATACGCTTGTATTTACCACAATGGCATTCATAATCCTTTACAGGACCAAAAATACGCTCGCAGAATAAGCCATCACGCTCCGGTTTATAAGTCCGGTAGTTGATAGTTTCCGGTTTTAACACCTCACCACTTGAGCGCTCAAGAATGGATTCAGGAGAAGCCAAACTAATGGTTATCGAGGTGAAATTACTTTTGATTTTATTATCTTTCTTGTAAGACATAGCTCTTTTTTAAGGTTAAAGCATAAAGCTCAAAGCTTAAAGCATCCGGCAACTTAATTGGATTTTGGCGTCCTTTAAGTACTTTCAGCTTTCAGCTTTCAGCTTTCAGCTCATTAGTCCAATGTAATATCCAATCCCAAACCTCTTAATTCATGAACCAATACATTGAATGATTCAGGAACTGATGGAGTTGGAAGGTTTTCACCTTTAACAATCGCTTCGTAGGTTTTTGCACGGCCTACAACATCATCAGATTTAACAGTTAGAATTTCCTGAAGAATGTTAGCAGCACCAAATGCTTCGAGTGCCCATACTTCCATCTCACCGAAACGCTGACCACCGAACTGTGCTTTACCACCCAATGGCTGCTGTGTAATCAATGAATATGGACCGATAGAACGTGCGTGCATTTTATCATCAACCATGTGACCCAGCTTCAACATGTAAATAATACCTACTGTTGTTTGCTGATCGAAACGATCTCCGGTTAAACCATTATACAGATATGTTCTTCCAGATTTAGGGATACCAGCCTTATCTACCCATTCTTCAACCTCATCATGTGATGCACCGTCAAAGATCGGGGTAGCGAACTTCATTCCAAGTTCTTTACCGGCCCATCCTAATACTGTTTCATATATCTGTCCAAGATTCATACGTGATGGTACACCAAGTGGATTCAATACAATATCCACAGGAGTTCCGTCTTCAAGGAATGGCATATCCTCGTCGCGAACAATTCTTGCAACAATACCTTTATTTCCGTGACGTCCGGCCATCTTATCACCTACTTTTAGCTTACGTTTCTTAGCAATATAAACTTTAGCCATCTGAACAATTCCTGATGGAAGCTCATCTCCCACACTGATTGCAAATTTATCACGTTTGTAAGCACCAAGCTCTTCATTTAGCTTAATGTTATAATTGTGAAGTGTTTGTTTAATCAGTTCGTTCTTGTCTTCATCAGTTGTCCATTTTGTTGGATTCACATTTGCATACTCAAGCTCAGTAAGTATCTTCTGCGTGAACTTCACACCTTTAGCTACCAGTAATTCTTTGTATACATTGAAAACACCTTGTGAAGTTTTACCATTCACAATGACGAACAATTTCTCAATTAAGGTTTCTTTCAATTCCTTAACTGCCTTATTATGTTTAAGGTCTAATTTTTCAATCAGCGCCTTTTCTTCCTGCTTAGTTGTTTTCTTAGCGCGGGAGAATAATTTTGTGTCAATAACAACTCCGTGAATTGAAGGAGGGGTTTTAAGAGAAGCATCTTTTACATCACCTGCTTTGTCTCCAAAGATGGCACGTAAAAGTTTTTCTTCCGGTGAAGGATCAGACTCTCCTTTTGGAGTAATCTTTCCAATCAAAATATCACCTTCCTTAATCTCTGCACCCACACGGATAATTCCGTTCTCATCAAGGTCTTTGGTAGCCTCTTCAGAAACGTTAGGAATATCTGGTGTTAATTCTTCTTCACCACGTTTAGTATCACGAACTTCGAGTTCGAATTCTTCAATATGCAATGAGGTGAAAATATCCTGAGATACTACACGCTCAGAAATCACAATCGCATCCTCAAAGTTGAATCCCTGCCAAGGCATGAATGCTACTTTCAAGTTTCTTCCCAATGCTAATTCTCCATCTTGTGTTGCATAACCTTCACAAAGAACCTGTCCTTTTTCAACTTTCTGGCCCTTTTTAACGATAGGCTTCAGATTGATACATGTACTCTGGTTGGTTTTCTTGAATTTAATTAGACGATATGATTTAACCTCACCTTCAAATGATACAAGGACATCATCCTCATTTCTTTCGTAACGGATACGGATTTCATTTGCATCTACATATTCCACAACGCCATTACCTTCTGCATTAATCAGGGTACGTGAGTCACGAGCTACTCTACCTTCAAGACCTGTTCCTACGATAGGAGATTCAGGACGTAATAATGGAACTGCTTGGCGCTGCATGTTCGACCCCATCAATGCACGGTTAGCATCATCATGCTCCAGAAATGGAATTAATGATGCAGCAATTGAGGTGATCTGGTTTGGAGCAATATCCATTAAATCAAGTTTCTTAGGCTCAATTATAGGGAAATCGCCTTCATAACGTGCTTTAACATGTGGAGTTTCAAAATTACCTTTATCATCATATACAGCATTGGCCTGACCTATTGTTTTACCTTCTTCATCTTCTGCAGATAGGTAAATTACAGGCTCTTCAACTACTACACGACCATCCTCAACCTTACGGTAAGGAGTTTCGATGAATCCAAGATTATTGATCTTGGCATGAACACATAATGAAGAAATTAATCCGATGTTCGGACCTTCAGGAGTTTCAATAGTACATAAACGACCATAGTGCGTGTAGTGAACGTCACGAACCTCAAAACCTGCACGCTCACGCGAAAGACCACCTGGGCCTAATGCTGAAAGACGACGCTTGTGCGTAATCTCGGCAAGTGGATTGGTTTGATCCATAAACTGTGATAATTGATTCGTTCCGAAGAATGAATTAATTACAGAAGAAAGTGTACGTGCATTAATCAGATCAGTTGGAGTAAACACCTCGTTATCACGAATATTCATCCGCTCACGGATTGTACGAGCCATACGAGCCAGACCAACACCGAACTGTGCATATAATTGCTCTCCTACTGTACGAACACGACGGTTTGACAAGTGATCAATATCATCCACCTCAGCCTTAGAATTGATCAGTTTGATCAAGTACTTAACGATGGCAATGATATCCTGTTTTGTTAAAACCTTAGTTTCAATAGGAGTTGCTAATTTCAATTTACGATTAATGCGGTAACGACCCACATCACCTAAATCATATCTCTTATCCGAGAAGAACAAACGGTCAATAATACCGCGGGCAGTTTCTTCATCAGGTGGTTCAGCATTACGAAGCTGACGATAAATATGTTCTACCGCTTCTTTTTCTGAGTTGGAGGTATCTTTCTGTAAGGTATTATATATGATAGTATAATCACCGCTGTTTACTGCATCATCTTTGGTTAAGATGATAGTTTTTACACCAGCTTCTATGATCATATCGATATGCTCATCTTCAAGGACAGTTTCGCGTTCCATAATGATCTCATTACGATCAATAGAAACAACTTCACCGGTATCTTCATCCACAAAATCTTCAACCCACTTCTTTAGAACCCTGGCAGCAAGTTTACGGCCAACAGCTTTCTTTAAACCGGATTTGCTAACTTTTACTTCGTCAGCAAGTTCGAATAATTCAAGGATGTCTTTATCAGAATCATAACCGATTGCACGTAAAAGAGTGGTAACCGGGAATTTTTTCTTACGATCAATATAAGCATACATGACATTGTTCACGTCAGTAGCAAATTCGATCCATGACCCTTTAAATGGAATTACACGGGCTGAATATAATTTAGTTCCGTTTGTATGACGGCTTTGGCCAAAGAATACACCTGGAGAACGATGCAATTGAGATACAATTACACGCTCAGCACCATTGATAACAAAAGTACCTTTGGGAGTCATATATGGGATAGTTCCCAGATAAACATCCTGTACTATTGTTTCAAAGTCTTCGTGTTCTGCATCATTACAAGACAAGCGAAGCTTGGCCTTCAGAGGAACACTGTAGGTTAAACCACGCTCGATACATTCGTGTATGTCATAACGCGGCGGATCAATGAAATAATCAAGAAATTCCAGAACAAATATGTTTCTTGAGTCAGAGATCGGAAAGTTCTCAGAGAAAACTTTAAACAAACCTTCCTGATGGCGGTTGTCTGAAGTTGTTTCTAGCTGAAAAAATTCTTTGAAAGATTGCAGTTGAACATCCAGAAAATCTGGATAATCCATCACATGCTTACTGGTAGCAAAATTTACTCTTTCGTTGTGCTTAATTTTGTTTGCCAAGGGATTGAGAATTTAGTTTAGTAAATAAACCGTGTCCTGTTCATCCGCCGGGGGCGAATATGTAGGTCTAACATTAAATGGGTATAATACAAATGGCAATAGACCCCGATAAAAATCGGAGTCTAAGGCCATAAACTTTATGAGTTAAGATTACTTAATCTCAACAGTCGCTCCAGCTTCTTCTAGTGCTTTTTTCAATGACTCAGCTTCTGCTTTATCAACACCAGTTTTAACTTCTTTCGGTGCACTGTCAACTAAATCTTTCGCTTCTTTCAAGCCTAAGCCTGTAAGATCTTTCACCAATTTAACAACTGCTAGTTTAGCACCACCAGCTTCTTTCAAGATTACGTCGAAAGCTGTTTGTTCTGCTGCTTCTGCCGGAGCGTCACCGCCACCAGAAACTGCTGCAACTGCCACTGCTGCCGCAGCTGGCTCGATACCATACTCATCTTTTAATATTTGAGCTAATTCGTTAACTTCTTTTACTGTTAAGTTTACTAATTGCTCAGCAAACGATTTTAAATCTGCCATTTTATTTTAATTTTAAATTCTGTACTTGAATAATTTAATCGAACTCTAAGGTGTTCGTTACCCTCTTTCTTGTAATGTTTTAACAATTCCTGCAAGCTTATTACCACCAGACTGTAAGCTGGAAATAACATTTTTAGCGGGAGATTGAAGCAATGCAATGATATCTGCCACCAATTCTTCCTTAGATTTAAGGTTCACCAGGGCATCTAACAGATTATCGCCAATGAATACGGATGAATCAATGTATGCAGCTTTAAGTACCGGTTTATCACCTGATTTTCTCAATAGTTTAATCAGTTTAGCCGGAGCGTTTGCTGATTTTGAGAATAATATGGATGAAGATCCTTTAAGTACGTCAAACATTTCGCTAAAATCACCTGCAGAGGCTTCCATAGCCTTTCTGATCAATTTGTTCTTAGCAACCTGCATTTTGATATCGTTCTCGAAACATTTGCGGCGAATATCATTTACTTTTGCTACAGACAGGTTTGCAGTATCAGTAATATAAAAATTACCATACTCGGCAATCGTCTCTGCTAAAGCAAGAACAACTTCGTGTTTTTCTTCTTTTTTCATGATTAGATTCCTGCTACTGATTTAGTTTCAATTTCGATTCCCGGGCTCATTGTCGACGACATGTGAATGCTCTTGAAATAAGTTCCTTTTGCTGCGGATGGTTTTAATTTAGAGATCGTCTGAATTACTTCGAGGGCGTTCTCATAAATTTTATCAGCATCAAAAGATACTTTTCCGATAGAAGCATGGATAATTCCTGTTTTATCAACTTTGAAATCAATCTTACCACCTTTAACATCAGTTACTGCTTTACCCACATCAGTGGTAACAGTTCCTGATTTAGGGTTTGGCATCAGGTTTCTTGGTCCTAAAACACGGCCAAGTTTACCTACTTTTGCCATAACACTAGGCATGGTAATAATGATATCAACGTCAGTCCATCCACCTTCTATTTTGGCAATATATTCATCCAGACCAACGTAATCTGCTCCTGCTGCTTTAGCTTCTGCTTCCTTATCAGGAGTGCAAAGAACTAATACACGAACAGTTTTACCGGTCCCATGAGGAAGATTTGCAATACCACGTACCATTTGATTCGCCTTACGCGGATCTACGCCTAAGCGTACATCCAAGTCAACCGAAGCATCAAATTTAGTAGTTGTGACATCCTTAACCAAAGCCGAAGCCTGGGTTAATGAGTATGCTTTCCCAACCTCAATTTTGGAATGTGCCAATTTTTGATTTTTTGTTAATCTAGCCACTTCTTAAACTGATTTTGTATAATTAATTGTTCCAGGGTGCATTACCGCTAACGGTAATTCCCATACTGCGTGCTGTACCAGCAACCATTTTCATGGCTGACTCGACAGTAAATGCGTTCAAGTCGGTCATTTTATCTTTGGCAATGCTTTCAACCTGATCCCAGTTTACACTAGAAACCTTTACACGATTAGGCTCAGCAGAACCACTCTTTAAACCTGCTACTTCCAATAATTGGATAGCTACAGGTGGAGTTTTAATGATAAATTCGAATGACTTGTCGACATAAACAGTGATTACAACCGGTAAAACTTTACCTGGCTTATCTTGGGTACGTGCATTAAATTGCTTGCAAAACTCCATGATATTCACACCTTTTGCTCCCAATGCGGGACCAACCGGTGGAGATGGATTTGCAGCGCCGCCCTTGATCTGTAATTTTATTAAAGCACCGACTTCTTTTGCCATTTTTATTGATTTGTTTTTAACTCAATGTTAGTAGTGGAAGCTATGTAACATTTAAGGCTTTTGACCAGTAGTTAGTATTTAGTACATAGTACTTAGATACCTTTCTACCGACTATTTTTTTTATCCTTTTTTCTATCTAAATACTTAGTACTAAATACTAGCTACTCTTTTTCGACTTGCATATAATTTAACTCAAGTGGTGTTCTTCTTCCGAAGATCTTAACCATTACCTTAAGTTTCTTTTTCTCCTCATTTACCTCTTCAATAACTCCGGTAAATCCGTTGAACGGACCATCCATCACCTTTACGTTTTCACCAACATAATATGGTATGTTCATTGATTCGCCTTGTTCGGCCATCTCATCAACTTTACCCAAAATCCGGTTAACTTCTGCTGCTCGCATTGGAACGGCATTACCACCTTTATCACCTAGAAAACCAATTACACTATTGATTCCTTTGATTACGTGTTCAAGTTCTCCATCAAGCGCAGCTTCAACAAGGACATATCCGGGATAGAAATTTCTTTCTTTAGCAATCTTCTTTCCGTCCTTCATCTGATAGTATTTTTCCATCGGAATGAGTACCTGAGGTAAAAGATGTCCAATTCCCAGACGGTTAACTTCTGCTTCGAGGTATTGCTTTACTTTTTTCTCTTTGCCGCTAACAGCTCTAACCACATACCACTTTAATTGATCGCTCATATAAATTATGCCAGAGATTTATAAAACATCTTTAATGCATTACCAGCTGTTTCGTCCATTGCCAATATCACAAGTGAGATAATAATGGAGGCAATTAATACCAATACAGCTGAATTCTGTAACTCTAACCATGTTGGCCAGGTTACTTTTTGAGTCATTTCTGTATACGATTCTTTTAAAAACTCTACTACGTTAGCCATTTTCTATTAAGCATAAGCACGGGAACAAGGATTCGAACCCTGATCAAAGGTTTTGGAGACCTCTATTCTACCATTGAACTATTCCCGTATTATAGTATTTAGTATAAATTACTTAGTACTTAGACAATCGGCACAAGAAATTCGGCCGCGTCTAAGTACTAAGTTAAGGTCTCAATACTAATTACTCTGTACTATGTACTATTTTACAATTTCAGTTACCTGTCCGGCACCTACTGTTCTACCACCCTCACGGATTGCAAAACGAAGTCCTTTTTCCATTGCGATTGCGTTGATCAGTTTCACACTGATTGTCACGTTATCACCTGGCATAACCATTTCTACTCCTTCAGCAAGAGTGATCTCACCTGTAACATCTGTGGTACGGAAGTAAAACTGTGGACGATATTTGTTGAAGAATGGAGTGTGACGTCCACCTTCTGCTTTTGACAATACATATATCTCAGCTTTGAAGTCAGTATGTGGAGTTACTGAACCTGGCTTACAAATAACCATACCACGACGGATATCAGTTTTCTCAATACCACGTAGTAATAAACCTACGTTATCACCAGCTTCACCTCTGTCTAATATCTTACGGAACATCTCAACACCAGTAACAACTGATTTTAAGTTTTCAGCACCCATACCTAAAATATCAACTTGCTCACCAGAGTTAACAATACCTCTTTCGATACGTCCTGTTGCAACGGTACCACGACCAGTGATCGAAAATACGTCTTCAACTGGCATAAGGAAAGGAAGTTCAGTCAAACGTGGAGGAATTGGAATGTAGTTATCTACCGCATCCATTAATTCCATGATCTTTCCAACCCATTTTGGATCTCCGTTAAGACCTCCTAATGCAGAACCCTGAATAACAGGAATATCATCACCAGGGAATTCGTAGAAGCTTAATAGTTCACGGATTTCCATCTCTACTAATTCAAGTAATTCAGGATCGTCAACCATGTCAACTTTATTCATAAAAACAACCAATGAAGGTACACCTACCTGACGCGCAAGAAGGATGTGTTCACGAGTTTGTGGCATCGGACCATCAGTAGCAGCAACTACAATGATTGCACCATCCATTTGAGCAGCACCAGTAACCATGTTCTTCACATAATCCGCGTGACCAGGACAGTCAACGTGAGCGTAGTGACGAGTAGCGGTTGAATACTCCACGTGGGCAGTATTTATGGTGATACCTCTTTCTTTTTCTTCTGGAGCAGAGTCAATTGAATCAAATGAACGTGCTTCAGAAAAGCCTTTATCAGCCAACACTTTGGTGATTGCTGCTGTAAGCGTAGTTTTACCGTGGTCAACGTGACCGATTGTACCGATATTTAAATGCGGCTTACTGCGGTCAAATTTTTCTTTTGCCATTTTGTTTTATACTTATTATTAGGTTAATTTTATTATTGTTCAAATTTAATTCAATGCTGAGCCAACGATGGGACTTGAACCCATGACCTCTTCCTTACCAAGGAAGGGCTCTACCGCTGAGCTACGTCGGCTTTTATATGCTCTCAGACCCTTACCAAGTTCATTCAAAAAATGAACCATTGCCGGTTAAAACCTTTGAGCGGAAGACGAGGTTCGAACTCGCGACCTATAGCTTGGAAGGCTATCGCTCTACCAACTGAGCTACTTCCGCAAATCAATTCGATAATTAGCAAATGTGCTAATTAGCAAATTGGGTTAATTAATTATCAAAAACTTCAGTTATTCAAATGAACATCTGATTCAATTTGCTAATTCTCAAATTTGCTAATTTGCAAATTTGGTGGGGAGGGAAGGATTCGAACCTTCGAAACCGAAGTAACGGATTTACAGTCCGTCCCATTTGACCGCTCTGGAACCCCCCCAACATTTCTGAGCCTCCTATCGGGATCGAACCAATGACCTACTGATTACAAGTCAGTTGCTCTACCAGCTGAGCTAAGGAGGCGAAATGCATAAAGCTTTAAACTTTTAATATCTTAAAGAACCTTTCCATAACATGTTGGCTAGCCTTAAACATAACCCCCTCTGAAATGGACTGCAAATCTACGAAAATTTAGAGTTGGACAAAATTTTTTATAAAAAAAAATCGGCAGTCTTTTTGACTGCCGAAAAAGACCCTAATATTTAGGGGTTTAGAAAATATAAAATTATAAAATTTCGTCTGTTAAACTCGCCTCTTTATGATTACTGATGCGAGAACGGACTTTTTCCTTGTGTTTATCAAGCTGCCTTCTGAGTGATTCAATTGCCCTGTCTGTAGCCTCTTCAAAACTCTTGCATTGTTCTTTTGCAAAGAGATCATTCCCGGGAATCATCAGTTTTATCTCCGCAATCTTATTTGCTTCGTCTTCTGTCTTCTCTAATCTTAGGTATACATCCCCACCAATTATCTGATCATAAAACTGATCTAGCTTATCAGCCTTCTTCTGTATAAAATCCAGCAATTTAATGTCTGCTGTAAAATGGATCGATTGCACTCTGATTTTCATATTGCCTCCTTTTTGTTTATATAAAATTAAGATAATTGCCCCGGATAGAAGGGGATACTGTGTTAAAATTTGGTCAAATTAATTCATAAAATACCTATGCTTTTGGATGTGCCTGCTTATATATAGACTTCAGCTTCTCTACCGAGTTATGGGTGTAAACCTGTGTAGCGGCCAAACTGGAATGCCCTAATAATTCCTTGATAGCATTTAAATCAGCACCCCTGTTCAATAATGATGTTGCAAAACTATGCCTCAAAATATGCGGACTTCTTTTATCATGGGTTGAAATAGTAGATAAAACAGCTCTCACCTTTCGATAGATAAACTTTGGATACACATTCCTCCCATCATCTGTAACGATCAATGTGCTGCCTTTGTTATCAAAGCCTTGACTTAATTTCTGAAATTTATAATCCGTAATCAGCTTCGATAGAGAAGCATGAACCGGGATAATACGCTGTTTGTTTCGCTTACCCAATACTCTAATTTGCTGCTCATAGACATCAACATCATCATCCCTAATTCCCACCAGTTCAGCAAGTCGAATACCTGTACCGTATAGCAATTCAATAATCAGTCGATCACGTAATCCTGCGAAATCATCACTAAAGTCAAAACCACCGTCAAGTAGCGTGTCCATCTTCTGCTCTGTAATAACAACCGGTAAACGTTTAGGGATTTTGGGTGCCCTGACCTGGGTCATTGGATTTATCAAGATCATTTCATTCCTCTGGAGGAATTTATAAAATGACCGAAGACTTGAAATTTTACGATTGATAGTCTTTGCTTCATTGCCATGATCCATCAATTCTACCATCCAACTTCGTACATGCTGATGGGTAACATTTAAAAGCTCAGGTTCAGGTAGTGCTAAAAAAACAAGGAATTGATTAAGATCTTTCTGATAAGCTGTGACGGTAAGTGGAGAGAACCGCTTTTCAAACTTAAGGTATTGTATGAATTGCTCTATAAACATCAAAAACTATTTGCCTATCCAACGAATTGAATATACAAATAGTTTCTTGATATATCTAAAAAAGAAAAATTAAATAGTGTCGATGTTCAATCCTTGCTTGTAAATAGCTTTTTTAACCTGAGTACGGCGGGTAATCGATTTCTTTTCATAGGCCTGACGGCTACGAAGTTCTCTTAAAACACCGGTTTTTTCAAATTTCTTTTTAAAGCGTTTGAGTGCTTTATCTAGTGATTCGCCGTCTTTTACATTAATAATGATCATAATATACAGATACCCCCTTTCGGTTTTGGACTGCAAATCTACAAAAAATATTGAAAAATGACATTTATGAATGATAATAAATAATTCAATCTATTCAGAAAAGAATATGCCTGGGAATTCCGTTATTCCGGAAAGCAAAATAACCCTCAGGCCAAAGTCAAAGAATAGCCTTATTTAGATTTTAACCTCGAAAGATGAATCAATTTGCTTTTCAGCTCTGTAGGATTAAAAGGTTTGGACACATAATCATTTAAGCCTGCGAGTTTAATTTTATTGTGTACATCGGTGGCTACAGAAGCGGTCAAGGCAATAAGCCAGGGAGATTTTGTCTTAGCTTTATAAAATGAAATAATATTTTGTGCAGATTCATAACCATCCATTACTGGCATATGAATATCCATTAGGGGTATATCATAAAACTTCTCCTTTGCCATTTCAAAAGTCTCCAATCCATTTTCAGCAAAATCAGCCTTTACATTCCAGCTGGAAAAAAGCTTTTTCATAAGCAAAATATTCATTGCATTATCTTCAGCAACAAGAATATTGAGCAAACTGATATCTTCTTTATCTATAAAATTAGTATCAAGGAGTGAACTAACCGTGATGTCACCAGATTTGGCTCTATGATATTTTATTTCAAATCTAAAAGTAGTCCCGGCACCTACTTCACTTTTTAGCTCTATTTGGCTATTGTGTAAGTCAAGAAGTTGCTTGGTTATTGCTAAACCAAGTCCGGAACCACCGAACTTTCTAGTAATATTACTGGATGCTTGAGTGAAAGGCTCAAAAATAATTTCCTTCTGCTCTGCGCTGATTCCGATTCCCGTATCTGTAACCGTAAAGACCAGAGTCACATTATCCTGATCTGAATCAATAAGTTCCACTGAAAGTCCAATTTCGCCCTTAGTGGTAAACTTGATTGCATTTCCTGCGAGATTGAATAGTATCTGCAAAAGTCGGGTTGGATCTCCAATCACAGCAATATCTTTCAAACGATGGTAGAGTTCCAACCTAAAAGATAGTCCTTTTTCATCTGCCTGATATTTCAAACCACTATGGATCCGTTCAATCAGTTCAGCAGGATAAAAGCCGATCTTTTCCATCTCAATCTTACCATAATCAAGCTTATTAAAGTCGAGTATATCATTTATAAGCGCAAGTAGACCTCTCAGCTGAAAAATGAAGTACCTTTAAGTTTTCCGCTTGATCTTCTCTGGGCTTATCCGCCAGCAGAACGTAACTCATACCAATAACCGAATTTAATGGGGTACGTAACTCATGCGCCATAGTGGAAAGGAAATCTGACTTAGCTTTGGATGAATTTTCTGCCATTAAAATTGCTTCCCTAAGTTGCTCATTTAACTCCCTTTCATCCTTCCGCGCTTCTTCAAGTTGAGAAAGTGCGAGGTAAAATCCCTTCAAAAAATGGTATTTAATGAAGATCAGCTGAAAGAAGTTGAACATCATCACAGCGATGAAGATTGGCTCACTTGCCTGCTGACCGCTAATAAAGGCTGCTGAATTATTTATTCCATTGAGAGAGAAATAAAGAAAAACAGGAGACATAGAAAGTAAGGAATAAAATAATCCCCAGGGTCCATTAAGCAAGAAAAAACTGATTGTAATTGAGAGTAAAATATATTGGACGGTCACAATGCTGATCGCATTTGCAACCAGAAAAATATTCGACCAAATCAGCATATTAATTATCAATAGAACAATATGAGCTGAGGGCTTGTAATCGTTAAAGAGAAGCAGCTTTCTTAAACCATATATCAGAGCAAGCATCACAATCACTATGCGTATTAATTGAAGCGGAGGTCCGTTGATGATGTAAAGAACCATAAAAATCAGGCAGAAAATGACAGTTACACCCATCATGTAGAACAAGATGTTAATCCGTGCTCTTACGATTGGATCAGACACTTCTTTTTGAGCAGACTGATTCAGGCTTTTTAAATAACTAATGAATTTCATGGTACTGTGAAAATGCAGATAATCTTTTAGAAATGCATTTTCTATTGGTTAAAATCACACATTTTTCATGCAAATTCAGAAGAGAACTATAGGGATCATGTAAAACGTAGGTCAGGTTTAGTAATTTAACCACGCCTGACCTGAATTTGAAGCAATTATTTAAGAATCTCCCTTGCTATTACTATTTTCTGTATTTCGGAAGTCCCCTCGCCTATTGTACATAGCTTTGAATCACGGTAAAATTTTTCAACCGGGAAATCTTTAGTATAGCCATAGCCGCCAAAAATCTGAACAGCTTCTGTTGCAGTTCTGACACATACTTCAGAGGCAAAATATTTTGCCATAGCACTCTGCTTGGTTACATTTTTTCCACGATTTTTCAGATCTGCAGCCTGCATGATAAGCAATTCTGCTGCTTCAACTTCTGTGGCCATATCCGCAATTTTAAAGGAAATACCCTGAAAACTGGAAATTGGCTGACCAAACTGATATCGCTCTTTTGAGTAAGAAACTGCAGCCTGCAGAGCACCTTTTGCCATA
>JBDNGV010000447.1:0-7581 GCA_041689125.1 Daejeonella sp. | reverse complement strand
TTTGAGAATTGGATAGAATCATTCCTCCAAAGGAGTATAAGCATGTTTTATCAGGAAATACAATTTTAACCGGACAGTATTGATTGATAATTGATAATTGATAATTAATAATTGATATTTGATAATGGACAATAGGACTTTTCATTTTACATATAGCAACACCTCCCTAACCAACTAACCAACCAACTAACTAACCAACCAATCAACTAACCACTAACTACAGATAACAGCCAACAGATAACAGATAACCCCCTTACCCCATTCTCTTCCCCACAATCTGGTGCAAACTTTCAAAGACCAATTTCCCCATTGTATCGCAGCTTTTGAAAGCTGGGTTTTTGTGGTAGGACGCAAGCTCTTTTCCTAGTTGAATGACTTTTTCTTCAGGTGCAACATGGTCTATATTCATAACTTTAAAAAGATCCTGCAAACGGTAATATCCGGAACGAAAACGGTTAGCGATCAAACTTCTTTCTTCTTCCTGATACTGCCTCATAGTGGTGAGATCCATATGCTGCATTCCAAGCTGAACAAGTGCCAGATTTTCCTTGAAGTAATGTGGAAGGTACATTTTTAGCCTTCCCTCATAAGATTGCTGATCGAAGTCGATTGCCCTGAAACGGTATTGATTGCCTTCAATATCAGGTGTAATATCAACAACGAAATTATAGGAACGCATATCTCCCAAAAGTCTCACAAAACAGCGTTCATTGAATTTAACGAATTCCTTACAAATACGGATCTGATTAAATTTCGAAGTGTGAAGGCTTCTCTTGATAAAATCATCACCGGGAAGACCTGGAATATGCTCTTCAATTAGAGTGTTTCCGTCAGTCATATAAATGATCCGGTTTGGGGATAAGACATGCTCCAGTTCAAGGCCATACACTCTTGATGCATCCCCAACCTTAATATAGAAATGATCATAATTATCATTCAGACGGTTAATGATCCGCACTCTAAAAGGCCTAGTATTGGCAAAAGTACAGTAATCAATACGTGCCACTGAAAGATGTTCCATCCCTTCAGTATCACCATCAGTATTCATTAATGCATAGATATAAGTGAGATTCGGGAACAATTCCTTCATTTCACTTTCATCATAATATACTGTATACCAGAGGGTGTCGCGCCCTTCTTTATCCCGAAGAGGTGTTTTTAAATTAAATCGAAGTAAATCTGTGTATTGTACAGGAAGTTTTACCTCACGGTCGTATTTTATCAGATAGTCACGAAGCTCAGACCTGATTGGGTAAAGAGTTTTTTTCTTGGAGGGGACAATACCTCTGGGCTCTTTTTGTATATGCATATTGGTTGTCTGTTATATTTAGTTAGTGGTTAGTTGGTTGGTCTGTTAGGGATGTATTGATACGTGTCAAATAAGTAGTTCAACTGTCCATTATCAATTAATAACTGTCCATTGTCAACTATCAATTGTCCATTGTTCATTGTCAACTATCCATTATCAACTGTCAATTAAAAAACTATTTAATCTCAAACACTGCCCTCATTTGGTAGTTCAACTTGATTTTTTTAAAATCAATATCAGGCATGATTGCTTCGCTTGAAGTCATAGCATCAGCTTTCATCATCACGTTCGCAGGGTACATTGGCTGAGGATAATATTCATTATTGATTTCTTGAATTTCAATTGGCCCACCCAAAGTTCCACCGATTGAAGTGATCAGATAGTCTGCTTTGTTTTTTGCAGCCTGAAGGGCTTTTATTTTCAGCTCTTTTTTTAATATTTCAATTTTAGAATAATCATAGCTTTCAATATTACTATACTCTATTCCTTTAGGATCTATAGCACTCATAATTTCATTGAATTTAGTGAGATCAGTAACCTTGATCCGATATTGCTTACGAGCCAAAAAGTCGGGTGCTTTTTTCTTTTCCCACCAGTTATTATAGCTTGAGATATTGTTGATTGTGAAATTTTCTTGTGGAATACCTGCTTTCAGAACCGCCGACTGTAATTGACGTTCAAGTTCTTCTATCTCAACTTTTTTCTTGTTATTAGAATCTTTAAAGTATTCTTTTAATGACATTCCGATATAAATAATATCCGGTGTTACTTCAGCTTCTGCAGATCCGTTCACCTCAATTTTTCTGCGGGTATCAATATTCTGTGAAAAAGCGCTTAAACTGAAGACGCTTAAAAGGACAATGGCTAGTATATTTTTCATGTTTCTTTGTTTAAATTTATAAATATATGATGAAAAATTCGTGCCAAATCCATAAGAACAATTGATAATTGAAAGTTAACAGTTGATAATTGACAATTTGAGAGTTGAGAATTGCGTTTTAAACTACACTAAAATGATATTAA
This sequence comes from Daejeonella sp., assembly GCA_041689125.1. Lineage (GTDB taxonomy): Bacteria > Bacteroidota > Bacteroidia > Sphingobacteriales > Sphingobacteriaceae > Daejeonella. The sequence goes on along the minus strand of JBDNGV010000447.1, from coordinate 5,249 downwards.
AGGCAATAAAAAAGGCCTTTTCAGGCCTCAGTTTTATTCTTCAATACTTTCGTTATTCGGGAAGACTTCTTCTTCTTTTTCTTCTTTAAAATAGCTTTTCTGGTAGATGAGAATCAGAATGACGCCAATAGAAATGGCAGAATCGGCTAAATTGAACACCGGCCTGAAGAAAATAAATTCTTCACCTGCCCACAAGGGAAACCATTGCGGATAAATACCCTGAAGGATTGGAACATAAAACATATCAACCACTTTACCATAGAAAAGGCTCGAATAGCCCCCTTCGGCTGGGAAAAGTACCGAAGGCTCATAATAACTGCTCTCATTGAAAATGATACCATAAAAGGTTGAATCAATAATATTTCCTAATGCTCCGGCAAATATAAGTGCAAGATTCATGATCAATCCGCGGTGATATTTCTTTTTGATTAAATGGACCAAGCCATAACCAATCCCGCAAACGGCCACAATTCGGAATAAGGATAATGCAAGTTTTCCTGCTTCCCCACCAAACTCAATGCCGAATGCCATCCCATTGTTCTCAGTAAAATGTATAATTGCCCAGTTACCAAATATTTTATATTCCTGTCCTAAGGACATGTTAAGCTTAATCCAGAATTTTAATGCCTGATCAGCTAAAAGAATAATAATAATTGCAAAAAAGGGCTTGGTATAAGCTTTCATTTACGCCTGCTTCAATTTAGCTTCCATACTTAAAGTAGCATGTGGAACAGCACGTAAACGTTCTTTGGGAATGAGTTTTCCGGTTTCTCTGCAAATACCATAAGTTTTATTTTCGATACGAATTAAAGCGCTATCCAGGTTATCAATGAATTTTCTCTGACGTGCCGCCAGCTGGTTGATTGATTCCTTTTCAAGTGTTGCAGAACCATCCTCTAGTGTTTTGTAGGTTCCTGCAGTATCATCTGTCCCGTTCATATTCGGATTACTTAACGATTGCGTTAAGGCAGCTAATTCTTCTTTTGAGCTACGTAGCTTCTCAATAATGAGATCTTTGAATTCCTTTAATTCTGTATCGGAATATCTAGTTTTTTCGTGCTTGTCCATTTCTATCCTTTGTTTATTTGTATTATTAATTCCTTATCATCTATGCTTACTTTTTCACCCGAATCAAGATCTGCTATAAGCTCTAATGAGTCAGCCAGGATTTCAGCGCAAATATAAGTTAAATTATTTTTCAGGGCTTCAGCAATATATGGATGCTCTTTGACCTTTACTCTGATTTTATCAGTTACCTCAAAACCAAGTTCTTTTCTCATGTTCTGGATTCGGTTAACTAATTCTCTTGAAATCCCTTCTTGTTTTAATTCTTCTGTTATCGTAACATCCAAAGCAACAGTTAAGCTTCCAAGACTTGCAATCTGCCAGCCTGGAACATCTTCTGCAAGGACTTCAACATCTTCAAGCTCAACTACATAGGAAGTTCCTGTAATGGCAATACAGCCTTCGTTTTCAAAGTGGCTGATGTCCTTCTGAGATAGCGTGTTTAATGCTTCTGCCACTATTTTCATGTCCTTACCAACTTTTGGGCCTAAAGCTTTGAAGTTTGGTTTTATTTTTTTGCTGATGATTCCGTAGGTATCGCTAATGTACTCGATATGTTTCAGATTTGTTTCAGAAAGTATGAGATCCTTTACTTTTTCAACTTTTGCTTTAAATCCTTTGTCGAGTACCGGTATCATTGCTTTACTCAGGGGCTGTCTAACGTTGATACTTACCTTCTTACGAAGAGAGAGTATGAGCGAAGAAATATCCTGTGCAAGTCCCATGCGTTCCTCCAGTTCTTTGTCAACCAAGGCTTTGTTATAATCCGGGAAGTCTGCGAGGTGAACAGAAATATGCTCTTCTTTACCGCTTACTTTATTTAGATCAATGAATAAGCGATCGCTAAAGAATGGCGCCACGGGCGACATTAATTTAGCAATGGTACTCAAACAGGTATAGAGTGTTTGGTATGCCGAGATTTTATCTTCGGTATACTCACCTTTCCAGAAGCGACGACGGCATAAACGGACGTACCAATTACTCAGATGTTCATCCACAAAATTCTGAATGGCGCGTGTAGCACGTGTTGGCTCAAAATCTGCATAATACTGATCTACCTCAAGACTCAGAGAATTCAATAATGAAATAATCCAGCGGTCAATTTCAGGACGATCTTTGATATTTTGTTCTTTATAACTAAAACCGTCGATATTGGCATACAAAGCGAAAAATACGTAGGTATTGTGCAAGGTTCCGAAAAACTTGCGGCGAACCTCATCAATTCCTTCGATGTTGAATTTCAGGTTATCCCATGGGGAAGCATTGCTGATCATATACCAGCGGGTAGGATCTGCACCATACTTTTCAATAGTTTCAAAGGGATCAACCCCATTACCTAGACGTTTCGACATCTTATTGCCGTTTTTGTCCAATACAAGGCCGTTTGAAACTACGTTTTTGAAAGAAATGCTATCATGCAGCATCACACCAATGGCATGTAAAGTAAAAAACCATCCTCTGGTTTGGTCAACCCCTTCTGCAATGAAATCTGCAGGGTATATTGAGCCCGGCTCGTCGATAGTACCTGCTTGTTTATTCCAGTATTCTAAAAATGCTTCCGGACTGATATTTCCGCTTTTACCTTCTGCTGTTGGAGGAAGCCCCCATTGTGCATAGGGCATTGATCCTGAATCGAACCAAACATCGATTAAATCCGTTTCACGGATCATTTTCTTCCCCGATTTGGACACAAGGATTACATCATCAACATAAGGACGATGCATATCATTGATTTCAAAAGAAGCATCCATAAATCCTGCTTCCACTGATTTTTTGATTTCCGATCTGAGTTCTTCAACCGAACCGATACACATTTCTTCAGCTCCGTCAGCCGTCCTCCAGATTGGCAATGGTGTACCCCAATATCTGGAACGGGAAAGATTCCAGTCCACCAGGTTTTCCAACCAATTGCCAAAACGCCCAGTTCCGGTTGATTCGGGTTTCCAGTTAATAGTTTTATTCAGTTCAACAAGACGATCTTTTACTGCTGTAGTTTTAATGAACCAGCTATCCAAAGGATAATAAAGAATTGGCTTATCTGTACGCCAGCAATGCGGGTAGCTGTGTTCGTATTTCTTAACGTCAAAAGCCTTATTGTCTTCTTTTAATTTGATGGCAATGAGTACATCAGTAGGCCTGAAATCGGGGTTTTTGCGTTCCTCATCACTGTAATATTCTTCCTTTACAAATCTTCCGGCAAAATCTGTGACCTCATCAACAAAACGTCCACGTTTATCGACAAGTGGAAGCTCGTTTCCTTTCTCATCCCTAATCATTACCGATGGAACATTATTCTCACGTGCAGCCTTGAAGTCATCGGCACCGAAAATAGAAGCTGTATGTACGATACCGGTACCATCTTCAGTAGTTACAAAGTCGGCAGGAATAATACGGAATGCATTTTTTTCAAGATCAGCATTGCTGACATAAGGCATCAGCTGATGATAATTTAATCCGACAAGTTCAGAACCCTTAAATTCTTCGACATGCTGCCATGGGATAAGCTTGTCGCCAGCAGTATAATCCTCAAAGGAAATAGCTTTAGCTTCATCTTTGAAGAATTTTGAAACAAGATCCTTTGCCAGAACCACACTAACTGGTTGGAAGGTATATGGATTGAATGTTCTGACTTTTACATAAGTGATTGATGCTCCAACAGCTAGAGCGCAGTTCGATGGCAGTGTCCATGGGGTAGTTGTCCAAGCCAGTATTACTGTGTCCTCTTCGGCATTTTCAAAAAGAATATCCATCAACGGATGATCCTGATTATTTTTTAAATGAAACTGAGCAACGATGGAAGTATCCTTCAACATTTTGTAAGTGCCGGGCTGATTCAATTCATGAGAACTTAATCCGGTACCTGCAGCAGGCGAGTATGGCTGTACAGTATAACCTTTGTACAAAAGGCCCTTTTCATGAAACTGCTTCAGTATCCACCAAAGTGTTTCTATATATTCATTTTTATAAGTGATGTACGGATTTTCAATGTCAACCCAATAACCCATTTTCTCGGTAAGGTCGTTCCAAACGTCGGTGTATTTCATCACCTCAGTACGACAAGCAGCATTGTAATCGTCAACGCTTATACTTTTACCTATATCATCTTTAGTTATCCCCAGTTTTTTCTCTACCGCCAATTCAATTGGCAAGCCATGGGTGTCCCAACCGCCTTTACGGTTCACCCGATAACCTTTCAGAGTTTTATAGCGACAGAAAATATCTTTAATGGAACGAGCCATAACATGATGTATGCCCGGCATCCCATTCGCAGATGGGGGCCCTTCATAAAAGATGTAAGGTTTAGTAGCAGGCCGATTGAAAATACTTTTATCGAATACTTGGTTTTGCTTCCAATAATCTAAGATCTCTTTCCCGGTTTTTGATAGATCAAGTTGCTTATATTCTTTGTACATCCGTCCTTTAACTCCCAAAATTTAAGAAGGCAAAGTTAAGAAATTTAAGGCTTAAAACGCAGGTTTTTGAAATCATTAATCAGCCAAAGGAATAGCAGAAAGCGAAATAAGTATTTTGTTTATCTTTGCATTAATCTGATGTTGCTCTATGGGAAATAAATATATGCGTCGCGGCCTTTGGTTTATCTTGATTGGAATTGCTTTTAACTTCCTTGGATATTATCTGATGGAAGGCGAAGCATTCAAGTATGGTTGGGCAATGATTACCGGGACTATAGCCTTTGGTTTTGGTTTTTTGCTAGTAATCTATAGTTTGATTCGTAAAATGGATCGGAAAGCATTGCTGGAGGAACGATCTTCTGAAACTGAGGAATAGCTATGCTAATTTTTGTCTTTAAGTTTTGTTAGCCCACGCGTGCAGCGTTTGCTTCATGATTAATTGATGGTACGCGCGGCACGCGCGAACCCAATGTCATTATTTAAGAGAAAAAATCCTTAAAAATGCTATTTAAGATTAGGTTCTGTACATCTAATACTATTTAAAAATGGGCTCTCAGCATGCGACACAAAACGCTCCGCTCGCAGTCACAAATTTTCTGTCATTTCTCATTTAGAATACTCAAATTTTAATTCTCGAAGTAATGGTGCAGAATAAGTAGATGTTACGAATTATTTAGACCCAGCCTCTTTCAACACATCCATATAATACTGCTCATAAATCGGAAGTATCAGACTCAGGTCAAATTGCTGAGCACGTTTTAGGGCTCCATC
>JBDNGV010000446.1:0-2297 GCA_041689125.1 Daejeonella sp. | reverse complement strand
TTCCACCAGTTGCCAGCATTCATCAACTGTGGTGGCTGCAGGAACTTCGACCACTACATGTTTTCCATGTTCCATTGCATAAACTGCCATAGGAGCATGCAGTTCCCATGGAGTAGCTATAAAGATCAGATCAATATCCTCACGCTCACATACCTTCTTCCAATCATCTTTGCCGGTATAAGTGTCGGGTTTGAAGCCCGTATTTTCAATCCGTTTTTTGGCTGAATCTAACCTGTCCTGACGCAGGTCACACAATGCTTTTATATCGACACCCTCTACTTTGCTAACTTGTCCAAGATGAGCCGGACCTCTGTTGCCCAGGCCGATAAAACCAACCCTGACTACATCTAACTTCGGTGCGGCATAACCCGACATATTAAAATGCTGGATATGTATTTTTTGATCAGGTACAGATTTGTTATTTTTTTCTGGTTCTGCAGCAAAGCCATTCAGTACACCGCCGCCGGCTGCAGTAAGCCCCGCCATACCTGTAAGTTTTAAGAAATCTCTGCGTTTATTTTTCATCTGAAATACATTTAAATGATTTCGATCCTAAATTTTAATATTAAAATGACTATACAGTTTTGCCTGCTGCTTCATCCCAGGGTTCAATCTGTTGTAAATTTTTAGAAGAAAGTGCCCGGTAACAATCCGGCAGATCAAAGTCTTTTAATACTCCGGGTAATAATGTCGACAAAGGCCAATTGTACTCTTCATTTTCGGCAATATCTGTGTAGCTGGTAAGTGCATTCTTTAAAGTTATCTGTTTAACAGTTTCGGATAATAATCCTGCAAAAGCTGCCGGTATCGCACCCCAGCCCCTGGCAACCAGGTGTATTTCTGTATGTCCGTATGATTTAAGCCAGTCGATTATACGAAGCACATCAAATGTCTTTTGGCCCACGTAAGGATAATTTAACATATTGCTGTGAGCAGCATAAAAATAATCATTTCCATAAGGTGCCAGGAAGTTGTCGCCGCATGTATTGGGTTTTGATTCGCCGATGCCCCGTAAATCGCAGGCAAACACGGCAGAATTGGGTTCCCTGAGGATCAGCTCTCTAAGCGTGGCATCATTACGCAGCTCATCGTCTGCTGAATGGTGTGAAATATATAATATGGCCCGCTTTAAACCCACCGGAGGGCGGGAAAGAAGCGCTGCATCACTTAACCTGTAAACTACCGTAAGTATTGATGGCTCAGTTTCTATCGCATACGTCGCAGCAAATTTCTGAGGATAAAGCCGGTCTGAAGATGGTCTTAAAATCCGAAAGTCCGGTACGCCCTTCCGGGCCGGAAGTTTTAATCTGGATACAACAGCCTTTTTCAATGATTCCACATCCAGAGAGCGCCTGTTCTTTTTAAATGATTCAGAAAACTGCTTTGTAAAAGAGAAAACTGTTCGTGATCCTGCTTCACCCACCTGACCATTTGGCGTACACCAAAGTGCTTCTTCTTTCTCCAAAGTCAGGAAGGGTTCTGTTTTCGTGCCCCCATTTTTAGTTGCCTTGTTGAACCAGCCATACATTGCTTCACGGTTATGCTGTGAATAGCCATGATATTCAGGGCCAATGAACAGTGCGGCATTTTCTTCCGCACCGAGTAACTTATAGAGATTTTTCATTCTTGCCAGGGACTTCTCTGCTCCTCTGACGTCAAAATAATCTTTCTCCTGATCCAATATCATAACAGGCTTAGGAGCCATAGCAGCAATAAAATCGGAATGATCCAATCCCAAGCTTATAGCAGCGGGCGGGCATTGCTCCATATCTGCGGGTAATTCATTTTGCAGGTTTTGGCCGAACCCGACTATAAAACAGCTGGGTGCTGCCATGCTGAGACGGGTTTCAGCACCACAAAGCCATGTTGCCTGTGTGCCCCCGCCCGAGTTTCCGGTAACACCAATGTGTTTTGGATCTACCTCGGGTCTTGTAAGCAAGTAGTCGACACATCTTATCGCATCCCAGGTTAGCCATGAACTTAAAGATTCTCCGCAAAGAACCATCTGGCTGCCGGCATAATTGTGCTCCGGAACACCAATGCCCCGGCGCGGCTTAAGATCATTGGAGAGGTACTGGATCCGCTCACCTTGCCCTACCGGGTCAAAAATCAAAACTACATAGCCTTTCCTGGCCAGGCCCTGAGCAAAAGACTGATATATCGGAGTGGCCTTGCCCGGATCACCGTGTCCGCAGGTGCCTATAACGGCAGGCAGCGGAAACTTTTGGTTTTTGGGCACATAGAGGTTTGCTGTAACGGGAAAACCCGGACGGCTTTCAAAAATTACTTTTTCAATA
>JBDNGV010000445.1:0-7375 GCA_041689125.1 Daejeonella sp. | reverse complement strand
GATTCTGAGCGGATCCTTTGTATGCGCCATAATCGTTGCCTGGGTTAGTGGGTGCAAGTACTGGCATCTCGTAATCTTTAACGTGGCAGATTTCAACCTTGTCCATGTATTGCCCCCCTATTTTGATAGATCCGCGCTCAGCAATAATTGTCATGCTACTTTCTAAATTGCTATCCCAAATAGATGTGGAAAAATTAATTGACCCCATCCCCCCGTTGACAAAATCAAAATTAATAAATCCAGAATCTTCAAAATCAGTTAATTCACTATGATTAAAGTCATTGATTCTTGAATTAATGTTTTTAATATCTCCAAAGAGCCAGTACAGAATATCGATGAAGTGACTAAACTGAGTAAATAGTGTTCCGCCGTCCAAATCCTTCTTGCCATGCCAGCTGTCAGCTTTATAATACCGGTCGTCACGGTTCCAATAGCAGTTAAGCTGAACCATATAGATTTCACCCAATTTACCTGATTCGATCAGATCTTTGATCCACACTGATGGTGGAGAGTATCTGTTTTGCATCACTGCAAACAAGTGCTTGTGTACGTGTAAAGCTTTAAATATGACTTTTTCGGCATCACCTTTGGTGAGTGCCATCGGCTTTTCTACAACGATGTGCTTTCTGGCATCAAGTGCTTTTAATGATTGTTCTGCGTGAAATCCGTTTGGTGTGCAAATATTGACAACATCGAACTCAAGATTAGAGCTTAATAACTCCTCAATCGAAGAGAATAAAGGAACTCCCGAAACAATAGCACCAAGGGCAAATACAGGTTTAACATCCACCAAAGCTACCAACTCCGCTTCAGGATTCCGGTCTATCATCTCTGCATGCCGCTTGCCTATATGTCCGCAACCTACTACTGCGAACTTGATTTTCTTATCTAAATCACTCATTATTTTATACGTATAACCTTTTGATTTTCTAATTGATACTCTTGTGCGCTTTCAGGACATAATGCTATGCCGTCATTATTAAGTTCAAGCCTATGGCCGTATTCACTCATCCAACCGATTTGTCGGCCCGGATTCCCGACAATTAAAGCGAAGGGAAATACCGTTTTTGTTACTACAGTGCCAGCTCCAATAAACGCGTATTCACCGATATCATGTCCACAAACTATAGTAGCATTAGCACCGATAGAGACTCCTTTTCCAACATGAGTCTTAGTATACTGTCCACGGCGGTTAACCGAGCTCCGCGGGTTGGTAACGTTCGTGAATACCATCGACGGTCCGAGGAACACGTCATCGTCACAGGTAACACCTTCGTAAATAGAGACATTATTCTGAACTTTAACATTATTACCCAGTATTACCCCAGGGGACACGACCACGTTTTGCCCGATATTGCACATTTTCCCCAGAGTAGAACCAGCCATGATATGACTAAAATGCCAGATCTTGGTGCCTGCTCCAATATCACAACCCTCATCAACAATAGCTGACGGATGCGAATAGAAATCTGTATTAGTCATTTTTAAATGATCTGACTGTGTAAACAATGTAGTCCAATTCCTCTGCAGTCATTTCGGTGTGTATTGGCAAGGAAAGTACGCGTTCACATAGCTCTTCGGAGATAGGAAAGTCGCCCTTATCAAATTCCTCTGAACGGAAAGCCTTTTGTAAGTGCATCGCCACCGGATAATAAACCATAGAAGGGATACCCTTTTCGGCAAGAAAGTTTTTTAGTGATTCCCTATTTACTCCAGGTCCAATTTTTATTGTATACTGATGAAATACGTGAGAGGAATTAGCCTGTCTTACAGGTGTCTGTAACCACAAGATACCTTCAAAACCTTTGTCATATGCAGCTGCGACATTTCTCCGGGCTGCGGCATATTCATCAAGATGCTGCAACTTAATTCCAAGTACCGCCGCTTGTATCGTATCCAGCCTTGAATTAACTCCCACTAACTCGTGATAGTATTTTTTTTCCTGCCCGTGATTTGCAATTTTACGAATAATTGAACCAAGATCTACGTCATTAGTGTACAATGCACCACCATCACCATAACAACCAAGATTCTTTGAAGGAAAAAATGAAGTGCAACCAATATGTCCGATAGTACCTGCTTTTTTTACTGTACCGTCAGAAAAAGTATAATCTGCACCTGTTGCCTGAGCTGTATCTTCGATAACAAAAATATGATGTTTATTGGCCAATCTCATTATAGGCTCCATATCGGCGCACTGCCCGAACAAGTGAACCGGAACCACCGCGCGCGTTTTTGATGTGATTGCATTCTCGATGATCTCTGCAGTAATATTAAACGTCTCCGGATCAACTTCAACCATCACAGGCTTCAATTTTAATAAAGCAATTACCTCCGCCGTAGCTATATACGTGAAACAGGGTACAATAACTTCATCGCCTGGTTTTAGGTCAAGCGCCATTAGAGCTATCTGTAACGCGTCTGTTCCATTTGCACAAGGGATGACGTAATTAGCTCCCAAATAATTTGCAAGGTCATCTGAAAATTTCTTAACCTGTGGTCCGTTAATAAAAGCAGTAGTATCTATTACTTTCTGAATAGCAGCATCAACTTCTGGTTTAATTTTAGCATACTGACCCTTCAGGTCAACCATCTGTATATTCATATATTATAAGCGAGCGTCAACTAGTGAGCGGTCAAGGAATGATTTAGTGTCAAAAATAATAGCATCGTGTCCGTTTCTAAGTGCTTTGTAATCTATCTCCAGAAATTCATCATGGCTTACTGCAAGAATTAGGGCGTCGTACTGTTTACTTATATCAGAAACCAAATTAATATTATATTCATGAGCAACTTCCGTTTTATTGGCATGCGGATCATACACATCCACATCAAGTCCGAACTGTTGTAATTCTTTATATATATCGATAACTCGTGAGTTACGGATATCGGGACAGTTTTCCTTAAATGTAACACCCAATATCAATGCTTTTGCTCCATTAATCTTATGACCCTTCTTAATCATTAGCTTAATAACTTTATTAGCGACGAACATACCCATATTATCATTAACACGCCGTCCTGAAAGGATTACCTGAGGATGGTAACCGAGTGATTCTGCCTTGTGAGCAAGGTAGTAAGGATCGACTCCAATACAGTGCCCACCAACCAAGCCTGGTTTATATTTTAAGAAGTTCCATTTTGTACCTGCAGCATCAATCACATCACTTGTATCAATCCCCATTCTGTCGAAGATTAATGCAAGTTCGTTAACGAAAGAAATATTCAAGTCACGTTGGGCATTTTCTATAGCTTTGGATGCTTCTGCTACTTTCATATTTGGCGCCTTGTGGGTACCTGCTGTTATTATTGAAGAATAAAGCTGGTCTACAACTTCCGCTATTTCCGACGTAGAACCGGAAGTTACCTTTTTGATTTTGGTGAGGGTGTTCACTTTATCTCCAGGATTAATTCGTTCAGGAGAATAACCACAGAAAAAATCTTTATTGTATTTTAATCCCGAGAATTGCTCTAATACTGGGACGCAATCTTCTTCGGTACAACCAGGATAAACTGTTGATTCGTATATAACGATGTCGTCCTTTTTCAGAACTTTGCCAAGCATCTCGGAGGCCTTTAAGAGTGGAGTGAGATCGGGTGCTTTAAACTGATCGATTGGTGTTGGTACTGTAACGATATAAATATTGCAAGTCGTTAAATCATCTGTATTTGAAGAAAATCTCAAAGATGCAATTCCCTGTGAATTCATCACGGCAAGAAGGGTATCCATATTCGCTTCCATCGTGCGGTCCTCGCCTTTTGATAACTCTTCAATACGTTCTTTATGAATATCAAAGCCTAAAACATTATATTTTTTTCCAAATTCGATGGCAAGCGGCAGACCTACATAACCAAGGCCTATAACACCAATTTTTTTATCAGAAATAGCGGGGAAGTTCATATCTAAAATAAAGGAGTAATTAATTTTTGAGGTAAATGGTAATTTTTTTATAATAATATAGAGAAGATAAAAATATCACTGAAATAACAAGAGATACAAATCCAAATTTCGCCATAATCACTTTAACACTTGATCCAGCATCAATTTCAAGCGGCAACATGGCCCCCTCATAAATCTGAATAAATGGCATTTGTTTAGTTAGTTCGACCCTCGCACTTACCAATGAACTGGCCAGAGTTTGATATGTACTCTGAAGTATGCTATTATCCAATTGGTTTTTTTGGTAAGTAACTTTCACAATATTAGGTCTCACTGAATTAGGGTCTGCATCTGCACTATACGCTGTTGAACTCATGGTACCAGTCATCACGCTCTTTATTGAGTCTGCCAGACTCTGGAGTGATTTAATATTTTTTACCGAACCAGCAGTTTTTATATAAACATAGTATTCACGTGTTTCGCCGATTAGCTTTTCAAGAAAGTATTTGGGAAATTCGGAATTAGTTGAGACGAATTTACCATTAATTAAGCCAGACGTTCCCTTATTAACTTTTAAGTCTGAAGCTATGTCTTTTATGACACTCCGAATGAAAACATTTTGACTTAGATCTGTCGAATCCCTTACGCCTTTATAAAGATTCTGATCCATGTAATTAGTCTGCTTACCAAAAAAATCATTCTCACTCTGTCTATACTTTACAAAAAAATTAATGATATAGTCTTCTTTTCCAGCAAATTTAACTTTCGATAGTAAAGTCCTTTCCAGTATTGGGGGAGAGGTCATAATGTAGGTAATATCGGAAGCTTCAAATATATCCTTACCTGATCCTCCTGCAATTGGGAGTGCTCCCAATCCCAATGAGGCTAGGGGATTAACGGCCACGCTATTAGCTCCCTGAACAAAAAAGCTTATAGTTGCTTCATAATTTATTTTTTTTCTTTTTGCATGAAAGTAACCAAACCCTATTCCAAGGAGGGTAACAAGAATTATCCAGACCCACTTACTCTTTAAATAATTAAGGAAATCGAAGCTTTTTAGAATAAGCTCCTTTAGCGAAATTACTTCATGATCCTCTTTATTATCCCGCTTCATATTTATCTATTAACAAGTGTAAAAGTTAACAAGACCAAGCTTATTAAACCTGTTGCGGAGCCCAAAATTTCGCCCAGAGTTAGTTTTTGGGCTTGCTCATCCACAGGAACAATGATCTCCGCGCCAGGTGTTACTCGTGGGTAATCATTAAAAAACAATAACAATTTTTTTGTGGTTTTTACCGATCCATTAGCATGCTTTACATATGACCGGGATTTCGCCGCACGGTTTCTAAATCCTCCGCTTTCAGAGATATATGATTTAAATCTCTTTTGAGGTGAATATATTGCTGTCGCCGGCAACAAAACATTTCCGCTTATTTTTACAGTCTGCAATTGTTTTGGCACATTTACTAAATCTCCCTCTTCCAAGAAAAGGTCAATATCTGAACCTGGTTTCTCAAGAATTCTTTCTAGATCAATCCCCACAAGATTATTAACCACAACGGTATCTTTCTTCTCCAAAACTATGTCGTTGGGATTTTTCAATTTATTAAGCGCTCTCAATGATTGAAGTTCAAGCTCCTTCATTTTCTCCTCTGGAGTTAAATTCTTACCTAACTTGCTAATATTCCCCCGTTCTAAAGACGCTCCATTAAGATATGCGAAAACTGTGGTTCCTCCAGCGCGTTTAATAAGATCAGAGATACGTTCGTTCTTACGAGTGATAAAATAAATTCCCGGATATTTAACTTCGCCTTCAACTTTGACCTGCCTTTGCACTTCGTATCCTTCTGAGCGTCGTACTGAGACAATATCAAACGGCTCCAAAATAAATCCTGAAGCTTTAAGACTCAGATCATTTTCTATTGAAATTTGAAATATTTCAGCCGATTGTGCACTCAATTTATCCTTGTTACTATTATCAACCCTTCTGGCCACTTCAATTCGTGATAGACTGGCTCCTTCACTTAAGCCTCCTGCTTGAAGGATTAAATCTTCGAGATTCATATTTTCAGAATACCGGAATTGACCTGGAGTTCTTACTTCGCCGTCTATGCTAACATTATACTCGTCCTTAAGATCAAATATGGACGAAACAGTTACTACATCTTCCCTGCGCAATGAAATATCTGGACCGAGGCCATTAATTATTTTTCCTGGATCAAAAGATATCAATTCAAGATTGCCGTCACTTTTTAAACGCGTAATATAACCTCTGGTTAAAAAAGCATTATCCTTAAATCCTTCTGCCTTCAAAATAAGAGCTTTAAGCGTCAAACCAGTCTCAAGTTCATATGCTCCCGGTCTGAAAACAGCACCCTCGATCTGAACTCTGTTTTCGAAGCGATCCAATATTGGCTCGGCAACATATTTATCACCGGATTGTGGCTTGTAAGACCCATATTGATCATCAAAAACATCAGTAATTTTTCTCTCTTTCAAAGTATTTTGAAGAACCTTAACTCTTACTCTATAAGCATTATCAGTAAAACCTCCGGCAAATTGTAGAACATCGCTTAAGGTTTCATTCGGCAAAACCTCGAATATTCTTGGTCTTTTTACCTCACCATCAAATTCTACTCTACTTTTGTAAACAGGAATTCTGATTATATCCTGATCTCGAAGTGTTATATTGCCTTCTTGATCGCCCCTTAAAAGAAAATCATACACGTCAAGCTTAGATACTACACGATTTCCACGAAGAATTTCTATTTCACGATAGCTGCCATTTTCGGTTGGACCACCTGAAGCATAGAGGGCAGCAAAGACTGTTGAAACCGAAGAAAGAGTATAAGTCCCTGGTCGGGTTGCCTCACCAATTATAGAAACTTTTATTGATCTTAACTTACCCGTAGTTACTCTTATAAAAGTGCTTCCGTCTGCAATACCTAAATAAATTGATGACAATTTTGATGTTAGTTTTTGAGTAATCTCATCCAAACTTAAGCCTGCCACCTGCACTATGCCTGCGAGAGGAATGTTTATTGTTCCCTCAGAACTTACTTTTCTGGGATAATTCGCTTCCGATAAACCAAAAATATCTACAACTAATTCATCATCTGGCCCAACCTGATAATTCTGGGGAGTTGCGATATTAATATTTGGTTCAAAAGTTAGCTTGCTATTCCTGAATATATCAGACCCGAAAACCTTAGATCGCAACGCGCTTAATACCTGCTCAGCTTGGCTCTCGAATTCAGCTCTTCTAGTACCAGTAAGAGTATCCATTCCTGATTGTTGCAAAGAATCCTGATCAGCGATTGACTTACGGCCTTCCCTTAATGCCCGCGCGTCTGCCTGACGAATTTTCTCAACTCTGGCCTTTAACTTTTTAACCTCGCCCGCACTCATCCCCTTACCGAGGGCAATCTGATCTATCTGGTCGAGATTTATCCCGGAAGATTCAACCTCCCTCATAAATTCTCTGATTTTTTGCTC
>JBDNGV010000444.1:0-2731 GCA_041689125.1 Daejeonella sp. | reverse complement strand
AGATTCTCGACCTGATCTTTCATTAAAGCGATCAGAGGTGAGACAACTATACATATGCCGGGCTTCATTAAAGCAGGAACCTGAAAACAAGCTGATTTTCCACCGCCTGTAGGCATTAAGGCCAGGGTATCAAGCCCGTCAAGAACCGACTGGATAATTTCTTCCTGTAATGGGCGGAATTTTGAAAAGCCCCAGTATTTAGCTAGGATATGATGAATGGTCATGTTTTTACTATTTGAAGCATTTTATTTGCTTTAAAAAATCTTCTACCCCATACACCACCCATTTACCTTTTATTGAAAAACTGCCGGAAACAGGCGCGATGACCCCACATTGTAAAGGCTGTAAATTCAGCACTGCCTCTGAATTGCCCCGGGTTAATTGTGGGGCAATACTCAATTTTATTTCTAGGGCGTAATCTGCGGTATTTCCTTTTACCAGTAAAAGATCCAGTTCAGATCCACCAGACGTTCGGTAGAAAAAAAGCTGGAATTGCCGGGGTAATACAGCCAGAATTTGTTGTATCACAAACCCTTCCCAACTATTACCTGCTTGTGGATGCCCTAATAATTGCTTGTAGGTATTTAATCCCAACAGGTAGTGCAACATTCCTGTATCTCTAATATAAACCTTCGGAGTTTTCACCAGCCGCTTGCCCATATTATTATGCCATGGTTTGAGCGTACGTATCAGCATGGGCTTGCTCCAGGTACTGCATAGCATTGGTAATGGTTGGTTGAGATACACCTAATGACCTGGATAACTGACTATAATTTACCAAAAGCCAATGCATGTGTGCCAGCATCTGCAACACGCGTTCAATCTGCGTGGCGGGCATCCGTAATCCCAACATTACCATATTCCTTATTGCATAAGTACGCACAAAATCTGCCTGCCAATCCATGGCATCCTGTTGACTTTCTGCCATAAAAGCATTGGGAAAGCCGGCCCAAAACCATAATTCAATTTGGACCTTCGCTCCTCCTGCCCCATCCAGCGTTAGCGGAAACACTTCCCTGTATCGTACCCTTCCCGCCAGCGATTCAGCGCTTTGCTGCAACAAATTCGGTAAAGCCGAACCCAGCAACAAAAACCGATCAGGACGTCTTTCCTTATCTATCAAAGAACATAAAACCGGAAAAAGTTCCGGCAACAACTTTACCTCATCGATGACAACAGTTTTATTAGCCAATGAAGTTAAAAACAGCTCCATGTCCGAAAGTTTCACTCTATCTGAAGGCAACTCCATATCCAGATACACGTAGGCATCCGGATTTGAAGCTGCCAACTCCTTGGCCGTGGTCGTTTTACCTAGCTTCCTTGGTCCAAACAATACCACAACCGGCATTTTTTCCAGGTCATTTTGTATTGTTTGGAGTAAATTTCTGTTAAGCATATTTTTATACTATTCATGTAATTTAAAAATAAAATTTTAAAATTACATGATTCATGACCTAATAAGACCGTTGCAAGGCAAATATTGATTTAACTAATTTATTTACAATAATTTAAATACATTTTTTCAAGTTGGATAGGATATTTTTCCGTGCATAGGGGTGAGAAAAAGGAACAGAAATTGTGTTTTACCGACTACATGGTTTAAAAGCGAAAAACACGCTACGAAATTGAGACAGACCATTCAGAAGAAGAAAGAGTAGCACAAGAATTAGAGAAATAAGAACAAATGCAGGTGCTCATAAAAAAGAATAACCCGGTGTTGATACTCAAATTGCCGGATTAAAAAAGCAAGAAAAACCCGCTATGGTTACAAAAAACATCATGTAACCGTGAGATATGGAGGAACAAATTGATTGGCAAAACTAGGTTTAAGGTAGAGCGAACATTTGGAGGCATAAAAACATGGCTCAATTCTACATGCTTAAGATATAAAGAAATTTTAAAAATGCAGAAGTAGAATCTGATGGAAGCTATCGCCTATAATTTATTCCGCTCAGCTGGGATAGTTGCGTTCAAACTAATAAAAACAACAAACTAAAAGAAAAATAGCGTCAAAAGGCATTGATTGAAACTTAAAAAAGGAACTTTTTGCCAAAAAAATAGAATACAGAAAAAATAAAATCGCTAAAAGTCAAAATAATTTTAACCTGTTTATTTTGCAACAGTCTTTATTTAAATAAGAAAATGAGCAAGGAAGCTCAGCTTTTTCTGAACTCAAAAGAACTCAATACTTATTTCAATGTAGGTATAAATGATTCAGGACTGTTCTAGTATTTTTTTCTGAAGCAAAGACAGAAATAGGGAACTGAATTAAAGCCAACAGCACAGGCAATATTTTTGACGCTACCAAAATTCTGACGAAGCAGGATTTCTGCCTTAACTAGTTTAATATTCATGATAAATTTCTTTGGTGCCGTACCATAGACTTTCATCGTCCAGCGTTCCAAGGTTGAAATGCTCATTGTCATTTGACCGGCAATTGAAAGGATAGTAGTGTTACTTGATTTCTTTATCAGGATTTCGGCTATGGACTCAAATTTGCGCTTAAATGAGGACTCAACATCAGCTGATGAATCTGGATTTAATAGATCCGCAGTTATTGGATTGTAACTTGTATTGCTTATAAAGGAGATGAGGTTACTGATTTTCTTCATCAGGTCTTTTAGAATAAAAGGTTTAACCAAAAAAACATCCGCCCCGATCTTCAGACCTCCCTTTATTTTTTCTTCTGAATTCAGTGCCGACATTAATATTACCGGTATAGCAGAGAGTT
>JBDNGV010000443.1:0-9590 GCA_041689125.1 Daejeonella sp. | reverse complement strand
GGCTCGCATGGTAGAACAGGAGTTCCGCCCGAATATCAGCCGGTTTTAATTTCGGATAGAAAAAATCAGGGAGATAAATTCATAGCTACCCAGGTTTATGACCTGATATGGGAGATCTTGACTAAAAAGGAAGAATAGATTCTTTTTCTGTTAATTTATTATTAAATTTCTACGCCCTTACATTTAATCTATATGGCCTAAGTGAAAGAACAATTTCAAAATTTGCCGGATATTGTCAGGAGAATAGCCTTTTCAGGCAGTGAAAAGGCATATAGGGAAATGTTTGATCTCCTCTATTTACCTGTAAAGAAATTTTCTTTCTGTATATTACGATCAAATGAAGAGGCCGAAGAGGTTTCTGAAGATGTTATGATTACGCTTTGGAAGAATAGAAAAACATTGCCTGAAATTGAAAATGTCCATCTTTACGCACTTGTAATCGCCAAAAATCTTTCTCTTAATCTCCTCAGGAAAAATTCAAAGAACAAAACAAGCTCTATTGATGAAGTGGATATGAGCTTTTTTTTTGACAGTTCAAGTCCTGAACAAATTATCATTGATAATGAGCTGAAAATAAGGCTTGAGAATGCAATACAGACATTGCCTCCAAAGTGTCAGTTTGTTTTTAAACTAGCAAAGGAAAATAACCTGAGTTATAAAGAGATAGCTGAGATCTTATCTATCTCAGTCAAAACCGTTGATGCCCATCTGGTAGCTGCTACCCAAAAGCTGGCCAAAATTTTCAAGTCTGAGTTCCAGATCAAATAGTATTAAAAATAAATTTTAGTACCGACTAGGGAATTCCTCCTTTTTTATTGTCCTTAAAGTAAATACTTAATATAAGAGTCTGAAAGAGGTATGCAGGAACAGCGCATTGTTAAATTAATAACCCGTAAGATTGCAGGAGAAGCCACGGCTGAGGAGTTGGGTGAATTGTCATACCTCCTTACAAAATCTCCTGATGCAGTATATTATGAAGCCTTGTTGGAGCAGGTTTGGGAATTGGGCAGGAAAGAAGAGAAGCCTAATCTTGATGATGTATATAATAAGCATAAACTTAAGTACAAGGAAGAGCTGAATTTCACATCCAATCCTAAGTCAAAGATTACCTTATTAAAGAGACCGGCGTTCGTTTTGACGGTTATGGCTAGTATTGTTTTGCTTATCACAACTCATTTTGTAAAGAATTATATCCCATCAAACAAAGAGGAGCGCATCGAGGTTATTGCAGGAAAAGGTATACGTAAAGAATTTACACTTCCCGACGGAACCATTGTTCAGCTAAACAGCGACAGTAGAATTTCTTACAATTCGGATATGCTGGACAGGAGGCAGCGGGATGTGAGTCTAACTGGAGAGGCATTCTTTAAGGTAGCTCATGATAAAATCCATCCATTCATTGTAAAAACCAGCAAGGTTGCCATTAAGGTTTTGGGAACGGAGTTTAACATCAGAGATTATCCGGGAGATGAGGAATCAGAAACTACATTAATGAAAGGGTCGGTTGAGCTGACTGTGAATGGCCGCACTCAACAGAAATTTATTCTGAAACCATCCGAAAAATTTGCGATGTTTAAAAAGAATCAGATTCAAGGAAGCGAGAAAAGTAGTTCTGTACTCACAATTGAGAATATTTCCCCTGTTAAATTTGGGGGGTACGAATATGTAGAAGAGATTTCATGGACAGAAAACAAGTTCGTCTTCCAGAATGAATCATTCGAAGAGCTTCTTCCAAGACTTGAACGTTGGTACAATGTGGAAATAGTATTGCAGGATCCAAAGATTAAGTCTTACCGTTTTACAGGAATATTTATTGATGAGAATATAACACAGGCATTAGAGGCCATGCAATTAATTAAACCGTTTAACTATAAACTCAAAAAAAATGAAGTAAAAATAAACTAAACAAAAAAAGCAGGAAATGCTCGAACATTCCCTGCCTTAAAAATCCAACAGTAGTGCAACTACATAATCAGATTATTAACCTTGTAATTTACAAAAGTATGAAAAAACGAGAACTATACAACAAAGTTCTGTTGCCTGATTTTACCACCAAAAAACTCTTATTAATGCTAAACTGGACAATAATATTCACTTTCCTTCTTGTCCTCGAAGTAACAGCGAACAGTTATTCCCAAAATGTTAAAGTAAATCTGGATTTCCAGAATGTAAAATTTAAGAGAGCTTTCACTATTCTTGAGCAAAAGGGAAATATCAGACTGTTATACAGCGAAGAAAACCTGCCTTTAGATAAAACCATTACCCTGAGCGTTAAAGATACTCCTGTAATGGATGTCCTGGGGATGATATTAAAAGATACAGAACTTAAATTTCGTGTTTTGGAAAATGGATTAGTAGTTATATCTCCTCAAAACAATGAAATAAAGGACATTGTAGTAAGTGGTATTGTTACGGATATTAAGGGTGAAACGCTTCCAGGTGTGAGTATTAAGTTAAAAGGAACAAGTATTGGGGCCACAACAGATATGAACGGTAAGTATTCAATTAATGTACCTGATAATGTGAGTGTGCTTGTTTTTACTTACATCGGTTTTATTACTGAGGAAGTATCAATTAATGGCCGAATTACTGTTAATGTTAAACTAAATGCAGCTAATACCGCATTGAATGAGGTGGTAGTTACTGCTTTAGGAATTAAAAGAGAAAAAAAGGCTTTATCGTATGCTGTTTCTGAAATTGCAGGTGAAGATTTAACAAAAGCCAGAGAGATAAATATTGGGAATGCTTTAACCGGTAGAGTTGCTGGTGTGACTGCATCCGGTACTTCAGGCGGCCCGGGAGCATCTACCCGGGTAATAATAAGAGGAAATGGATCTCTTAATGGAGATAATCAACCTCTTTATGTTATAAATGGTATGCCTATTACTAATCCTAATATTGGATCTGCCGGAACGTATGGCGGTATTGACAGAGGAGATGGTTTATCAAGCATTAATCCGGATGATATTGAGACTATTACTGTACTTAAAGGTGGTACTGCGGCTGCCTTGTACGGGGCCCGTGCTGCAAATGGTGTAATCCTGATTACCACTAAATCCGGAAGAACACAAAAAGGCCTTGGCATAGAATACAATACAACCTATACACAGGAACAAGCTATTAATTTATTGGATTGGCAGTATCAATACGGTTCCGGACTTGGTGGTATTGCACCAACTACACAGGGTTCAGCAGTGGCTTTTGGTAGAACATCCTGGGGCGCCAAACTAGATGGATCACAAGTAATCCAGCCTGATGGGCAACTCAGGCCTTATTCAGCCCAGAAAAATAATGTGGAAAATTTCTACCAAGATGGTTCAACATTTTCTAATACACTGGCCCTAACCGGAGGTAACGAAACTTCAAATTTTCGCTTTTCAGCGGCTAATTTGGATAATAGCGCCATTGTCCCAAATAGTACTCTAAATCGCAAAACTTTTAACCTGAGTGCGAATGCTACGCTGGCAAAAAAAGTAGTATTTGAAGTAAATTCTCAATATTCCATCGAAGACGTTAAAAATCGAACATATCTTTCCGATTTTACATTAAATCCTAATGCGGGTACACAACTAATTGCTACTAATATTGATGTTCGTACTTTGAGTCCCGGTTATTTGCCTAATGGGAGCGAAATGCCATGGAGTGAATATATATATGCCACTAATCCCTATTTTGCAATTAATAAGGCAACAAATGGCGACACCCGAGAAAGGTATATAGGTTCTTTTACTACCCGTTACAATATAACCGATTTTCTTTATGCAAGCGCTCGGTTTGGTATAGATAAAGTTAACGTTGAAGGATTTGCTATTCAACCCACTGGAACGATGTTTAACAATCCAGGACAAATCAATACAGACCAAAGTTTTCGATCCGAAACAAATATTGAAGCTACTTTAGGCTATAATAAAGATTTCGGACCTTTCACCGTAAATGTATTTGCAGGTGGAAATCAAATGCGAAATACTTTTAGTGGAATTAATCTTTCAAGTGGACAGCTCAATCTCCCATTTCAATATTTTATTGGAAATGGAAGCAGCCAAACTTTTGGGCAGAATTTTAGTGAATTGGGTATTAATTCTTTATTCGCATCTGCTGATATAGATTTTAATAATTATCTATATCTGACTTTGAGTGGACGTAATGATTGGTTTTCTACCCTTGATTCTAAAGAGAATAGTTTATTTTATCCTTCAGCTGGATTAAGCTTTGTAGCTTCAGATGCATGGAATTCTAAGCCGTCCTGGATGAATTATGCGAAAATTCGCACTTCCTGGGCACAGGTTGGCGGAGGGGCGCCCAGTCCTTATGCAATTCAACAGACATTTAGCGCACAGGCAATCCCTCACTTAGGACAGTCATTAATGAACGTTACAAGTAGTACAATTCCTTCTTTGTTGACACCTTTTACTTCTACAACTTACGAAGCCGGAATAGAGATGAGAGTGTTTAACAATCGCTTAGGACTTGATGTAACAGTGTATGACAGGACTACCACAAATGATATAGTAAATGCGGCAATCCCACCGTCTAGTGGCTATAACAGTGTTGCCTTGAATGTGGGTAAAATGAAGAACAGAGGTATTGAATTATTGTTAAGTGGCACCCCATTAAAATCAGAAAATGGATTTACCTGGGATATGTCATACAATATGTCATACAATAAAAATGATGTAATAAAAATTGCCGATGGCTTAAAATCTCTGCAATTGCCGGGGGCTACAACCAGAACATTAAACGGATGGATTTATCATTTTGAAGGTCAACCATTCGGAACGATCGCAGGATTTAAACAATTAAGAAATGCCAGTGGCCTGCTTGTGTTTAATAGTAGCAGCGGTTTACCTATTCTGGGCCCATTGGCTTCATTAGGGCTGGGTGTTCCGCCATTAGC
Organism: Daejeonella sp.; assembly: GCA_041689125.1. Classification (GTDB taxonomy): domain Bacteria; phylum Bacteroidota; class Bacteroidia; order Sphingobacteriales; family Sphingobacteriaceae; genus Daejeonella. The sequence continues at coordinate 4,696 of JBDNGV010000443.1, read as the reverse complement.
TATAGGTTTTAACAATAATTTCAGATACAAGAATTTTAATCTAAGCTTTTTACTAGATAGCAGGTGGGGTGGAAGCATTTATTCTGCTACAAATGCTTACGGTACTGGCTTTGGCGTACATAAGCGTACTGTAGAAAACAATGTAAGAGAAACAGGAGTAAGTGTTACCGGCGTTGATCAGAATGGGAATCCTTACAGCGGGTCAGTTCCGGCGGAAAGATATTTCAGAGGAATAGCTTATACCCTTACAGATAACTTTATAGAAGACGCTGATTTTATAAAGTTACGCTCATTTACTTTCGGATATAACTTGCCTGCATCGCTTTTGGCGAAAACTCCATTTCAATCTGCTAATCTTTCTTTAGTAGGCCGTAACCTGTTAATACTATACAATGCATCAGAGAACATAGATCCGGAATCTAATTATAACAATTCCAATGCACAGGGATTAGAGAATTTCGGTCTTCCTACCAGCCGGAGTTTCGGTTTTAATCTTAGTGTAAGGTTCTGATTGTAGTTAAATTTAAAATTTATTATCCATTTTTATTAAAAAAATTCATCATGAATTGTATTAAAAATAAAGTTATAAACATAACTTTCAAGATAGGAGTTATGTGTGTTATGCTCTTAACGGCATGTGATAAAGGCTTCGAAGAGTTGAATGTAAACCCTAATGCATATACAGAACCTGCTCTGAATCCTTTATTCACAACAAGCTTAATTAGAACAGTTGGTACAGGAACAGCCGATAGAAACAGGACAAATATTAAATATGTATCCGGTGCTATGCAATATCATGCCACATTAACAGATTTTTGGTATGGTGAAAAAGGTATTGTACATGCGCAAACCGGAAACTTTTTTGAAACTGTTTATACTTCTCAATTAAGAGAATTAGTTGTAGTTATTTCTAAAACAGAAGGTGACCAGAATCAGGTTAATCAAAATGCCATAGCAAAAATCTGGCGGGTTTTTGCATTGCATCGTGTTACAGATGCATATGGGGATGTACCCTATAAAGAGGCATCAATGGGAAGTGAAGGTATTTTTAAACCTAAATACGACAAACAGTCTGCTATTTATCCTTGGATGCTTCAGGATCTGGAACTTGCTATAGCCCAATTGAATACTTCTAAGGGTTCTTTTGGGGGGGCTGATGTTATTTATAAAGGAAGTGTTCAAAAATGGAAGGCCTTTGCTTATTCTTTAATGTTACGTTTAGGTATGCGAATGACTAAAGTGGATGCGAATTTATCCAAACAATGGGTGCAAAAAGCAATAGCAGGTGGGGTAATGCAAAGCAATGCGGATATAGCGAAATTAGAACATACACCAACTGGCGCAAACACCTGGAATTGGGATGCCAGAGAGCTCAAAAGAGAGAGCTTACCTGAAGGTAGTCAAGGTTTAGGGCTTGTTAAAATGGGTAAAACATTTATAGATTTATTGCAGGCTAATAATGACCCGAGGCTGCCATTTTATGCTACATTATGGGAGGGTAATATAAATTCAAAACAAGGGCAGGTAATAACTGAAACTACTAAAGCTTCATTACAGAAAGGATTACCTCATGGCTACGATCCGGGAACGATAATTCAAGCAGTTCCGGGTTGGACCAGTTCAATGCTTAAGACCTATTCTGAACCTAATACTGCTACAATAGCAAACTTTTCTTCTCCTTCAATTATACTTAGCTATTCCGAAGTTGAGTTTTTGTTAGCGGAAGCAGCTTTGCGAGGTTGGGGACCCGGAACATCTGAAGAACATTACCATAAGGCTATTAAAGCTAACATGGAGTCAGCTTCTTTATATCCCAATAGTAGTCTCGCTCCCATGGGGATTACCCAAACTGAAATTACTGATTATTTAGCCGCACATCTCTTAACAGGTAGTGATTCAGATAAAATGAAGCAGATCAATACTCAATTTTATTTAGCACATTATATGTACTTAGATTTCTTTGAAGCATGGTCGAACTGGCGTCGTACAGGGATTCCGGATCTTGCTCCAATAAAATACTCGCTTAATACAACAGGGGGACTTCCTATAAGACGTCTTATGTATTCATTTGAAGAGAAGGCACTTAATACAGAAAATTTAGATGCTGCGATTGCAGTGCAAGGCCCCGATACTTATACAACACGTGTTTGGTGGGATAAATAATCATCAGTTAGACATTTGGTTAGTGTTTTTGGATAGCAGAAGTTTTAAAAATTAAAGTTATGAAAGACAATCGTAGAAATTTTATAAAAAAAACTACCTCACTTGCAGCAGTTATATCTGTTGTTGGTATAACTTCCTGCTCTAATAAGGAAGCATTAAAAGATTCCGGTAATATCGGTAAGGATGTGGATTGGCCTGTTCTTCCTGACCCAGATGGGCCCAAATTGTGTGTGGGAATATCAATGGAAGCAGACGCTGCTGAGATGAAAAAAATCAAACAAATAGGTGTTGATTATGTCTTGATGGGTGGTCCTCCAATACCATGGACTGAAACCGGGTTAAGAGAAATAATGGATAGATTTAAGGCTGAGGGATTAACAGTGATCAATATGATGATTGGTGGTCATCCAAATACTATTTATGGCAGGGAGGGTAGAGATTTAGAAATCCAGCAAATCAAAGATTCATTAATAGCTGCAGGAGCGGCTGGACTTCCAGTAGTTGAATATAATTTTTATGCTCACCGTTTGATGGAGGGATATTATGAAGTTGAATCAAGAGGTGGCGCAGGAACAACAGCCTTTGATTATGATAAGGGGAAAAACCTTCCAAATGATGTAAAACTGGGAGAGCCACAGACTTCTGAAATGTTATGGGATAGTTTGGGATTCTTTCTACAAGCAGTTATTCCAGTTGCGGAAACTGCAGGTGTTCGTATGGCACTACACCCAAATGATCCTCCTATTCCCGTTTCTCATGGACATGCACAGATAATGGCAACTTTTACGGACTGGAAAAGGCTTATTGACTTGGTAGATAGCTCATCAAATGGGATGACTTTTGACTGCGGTGTTTCTAGAGAAATGGGTGAAGATCCCTTAAAGGTTCTGGAGTTCCTAGCTTCAAAAGATAGAATTAATCACATCCATTACCGTAATGTAACTGTTGAAAAGCCTTACGTAAAATATCAGGAGGTCTTTTTTGATGAAGGCCAGATAAATATGTTTGCAGTAATGCGGGAGATTATGAAAAGCAAATATAAGCTTGGAATTTATCCTGAGCACCCGCGTGCACTTGATTATGACAAAGAGCATGAAGGAGGTATAAAAAGTCAGTATCCTGGCGGTGGAGGGTATGCTGCTCTGGCATATAATGTAGCCTATACTAAAGCAATGATGCAGGCTGTTGCATCTATTTAATTAATATGAGGAAATTATCTAAACCAAATAATCATGAAAAATAATCGCAGAAGTTTTCTTAAAGGAGGAGCGGCATTAGCTGCTCTTTCATTGGGTGGTAAAACCTACGCTATATCTAATCCTTTTGAATCCAATGAATTAATCAAATCTAAAAAGTCTTTCGAACGAGATGCTGGAATTAAATTCGGACTATCTATGAGTCTTGAATCACCACGTGTACCCTTTGCAAAACAGATAGACGCTTTGCATGCGGTTTCTGGAGTAAAGCGCATAGAAGGATTAAATGCCTGGGATCCAAAAGCTATTTTGGCTACCAAAGATGCATGGGATAAACTTGGAATGAAATGGACTGTAGTAGAAGGACCACCTGCTCTGGGATCACCAACCAAATTGGCTTTATCTAACAGAGATGAAGAGATTTCAAACTTTATCACATTTATGAAGAACTTAAAACAGTATGGTGGAGTTGATGTAATCTGTTATAATTGGATGCCTGTAATTAGTTGGGCACGTACGCAGATGGATCGTCCCGGCCGTGGTGGAGCTTTAGTAACGGCATTTGATAATGAGGATATCAAGAAGAGGCCATTAACAGAGTATGGAGAAGTTTCGAAAGAAACCTTATGGAAAAATCTCGAATATTTCTTAAAAGCAGTAGTCCCGGAGGCTGAAAAGATTGGTATGAATTTGTCACTCCATCCCGACGATCCTCAGGTTCATTCCATTCAGGGTATTTCTCGCATAATGAATACCGTAGAAAGCTTTGACAGAATGTTGGAGCTTGTTCCTAGTAAATATAGTGGTCTAACTATGTGTCAGGGAAATTTTTCTTTAATGGGTGTAGATATTCCCTCTCTAATAAGAAGATGGGGTAAATCAGGAAAAATTAATTTTGCCCATTTCAGAAACGTACAAGATCTGAGCGGTGTTTTGCCAAGCACTAAATTTACAGAGACATTTCATGATGAGGGACAAATTGATATGTATGCTTCAATGAAAGCATATTATGATATTGGTTTTAATGGAACAATGCGTCCAGATCATGTGCCGACTATGTTTGGTGAAGAGAATACAAGACCTGGATACATGACTCTAGGGACTCTGTATGCTATTGGCTATATGCGGGGACTTGCAGAATCAATTGTAAAAGCTAATTCTGTCCTGACGAAAAAAATTAAATAACAATTTTAAAAAAATTTGTAACTGTTCAGGTAGGTACTAATTATCAAAATTAAAAAAATCAGAGGGTTATCAACAATTTATAGCTTGATTTTTAAAAATCAGCTCTTAATTAACAAATGGTTGATAAAACCACAGGGGATGTGTATATCCAT
>JBDNGV010000442.1:0-9423 GCA_041689125.1 Daejeonella sp. | reverse complement strand
TGGATTTTTTTGAGCCTGATCTGTGATTTTGGTAATAACTTCTTTTTGTTTACCTGACATCAAACTAAGTTCAATCTCCTGTGTTGCTAACTGTGCATCATTGTATTTTGTAGCGCCTTCAGATGCTACGGCAATTGCTCTCGCTGTATCACCTTCCATGGTATAAAGACGAGATAAATCAAGATAAATTTGATTATTAGCAGAAAAATTGGTTTTAATTAAAGCCTCATAACTTTGAATACCTCCCTTGTAATTTTTTGAATTAATTGCTGATAATCCTGCATAATAGGTTATTGTAGTATCTCCGGGACGGTAGTTTAATGCACTGCTGAAGGAAGTATATGCATCAGCAAAATTATTTGTTTGATAAGCCTTAACACCTTGATTTAGTTCATATTGACTAAAAAGAGTTGCGTTAGCATTTTCAAGATTCGCCTTATTTTCACTGGCTTTATCTAGTTCGCTTGCTTTTTTATGAGCAGCTTTTGCCTCATCAATCAATGGCCTTGATGATTGCGGAACAGTATCAAGCAGAGCCAATTCTCCATAAATAAGCGTCTTGTAAGTCCATGCAGCAGGATCTTCAATAGTTTTTGGATGTACAACTGACTTGTCGATAGATGCTTTTGCTGTTTTAAGATTTGGGATAGCCAGTAACATTGAGTTAGCGTCCTTTAATCCAATAAACTTTTCATAACTAGTTCGGGCACTTGTTACTTCCCCTTTCTGAGCAAAAACCACCAAGGTTGAAGCTGAAAACACTGCTGCCAAAATGAAAGATTTAATTTTCATGTTTTTAATTTAATTTGAGTTGATTTATTCTATTGTTAATTTTTTGTAATTCTGATTGATCACCTGTATTCTTATATAATATAGACAATGATGTTAATGTTTTTAATTCATTAGGATCAATTTCATTAGCTTTAGATAAATAATATTTTGAAACATACATCACGCCACTTTGTTCTTTATCCTTAAGATACAAATTAAGATAAAGCAATCCTAACGCAAAATTCGCTTCATAATTATTCGGATTGATAGTTAAAATTACTTTATAATACTCTTCGGCCTTAGTTACATCACCGGTCATTTCATATGAAAAGCCTGTCAGATAGTTTAAATTAATGTTATTTTCATCTAATTTAAGCGCTTGACCTGTAAATTTAATTATTTCTTTGTAATCATTTCTACTCAATAAAATATTTAGGAGTTTAAAAACAAGATCGCGATTGGCCGGGTATGCAATACTTCCTTCGGTCAATACTCGTAAAGTATTTTTTTCATCGTTTAGCGATTCATAAAGGTTAGCCAATACCATATAATACTCAGGTTTGGGCTTATTAGAAATTAATTTCTCATAATATCCAACCGATCTGCTATAATTTCCTGTTTCTTGGCAAAGAAGTGCAAGATTGTGCGTAACCAGGATATTATCCTTATCTATACTATCAAGAATAGTAAAATACTTCAAAGCATCAAAATAGTTACGGTTCTTAAAAGTGGTATTAGCCCTGTATAGATAGGTTAGTTTCAACTGATTTTCGATGTATGAAATTTGATCTTTTGATTCTTCTGTATACTTGAAACCATAAACCTTTTTCATTGAAAACAAGGTTTCATCTAATGGATCTTTCTTATAAGAATATTTTAAATTTGAATCTAATCTGGCAAGGGTTGAGTAAACTAAGCTTCTAACCAGATTATTCCTGTAGGATGCAGAATCAGATTTAGTTTTAAAGCCATTATCTATTAGCTTACGTGCATTTTCAAGGTTCTTAATATCCTTACCCGAAGAGTATTGAGCAAAACTATTCATGGCCTCTTTAATTACAAGAGCCTGATTCTGAGTCTGAGCATTTATACTTTTCATTATCAGAAAAAAAATACACGTAAAAAGAACAAAAACTCTGTTCATGGACCTATTCTTCAGTTTTAGATTCTTGATCTGTTGAATTTAACTCATTTCCTAGTTCATCTTCCGCAGATTCTGTTTCTTCAATATCTTCGTCCTCATGTTCAACTTTGGCAATAGATGCAATAGAATCGTCCCCTTTAAATGTTATTAAACGCACTCCTTGAGTTGCACGACCCATTACACGCAGATCACTTACTCCTATTCTGATAACAATACCTGATTTATTAATAATCATCAGATCATCAATATCAGTAACGTCCTTTATAGCGACCAGTTCACCGGTCTTTTCGGTTACATTGATTGTTTTAACACCTTTACCTCCCCTATTTGTTACGCGATAATCTTCTATATCAGTACGCTTACCATATCCGTTTTCAGAAACAACCAAAACAGTAACCTCAGGATTATTAACACTGATCATGCCCACAACTTCATCTTTTACATTCGCTAAAGTAATTCCGCGAACCCCTGTGGCTGTACGGCCCATTGGACGAACAGTAGATTCATTGAATCTGATTGCTCTGCCAGAACGCAAGGCCATCACAATTTCACTAGTCCCTGTTGTTAAACACGCTTCAAGCAATTGATCGCCTTCATTGATATTAATGGCATTGATTCCGTTTGCCCTTGGTCTTGAATAGGCCTCAAGTGAAGTCTTCTTGATTGTACCCTTTTTAGTACACATGATTATAAAGTTGTTCTCTAAATAATCCTGATCTTTCAGATTAACAACTTTGATGTAAGCCTTAATGTTTTCTTCTTTTGGAATATTAATTACATTCTGTATGGCTCTGCCCTTACTTGTTCGGGTTCCTTCAGGAATCTCAAATACCCTTAACCAGAAACATTTACCTGTTTCCGTAAAGAATAGCATATAGTTATGATTGGTAGCAATTAGAATATGTTCTATGAAATCCTTATCTCTTGATTGCGAACCCATAGAGCCTTTTCCACCTCTACCCTGCTTACGGTATTCAGTTAAAGGTGTTCGTTTGATATATCCTTCATGGGATATGGTAATGACAACTTCTTCATCCACAATAAAGTCTTCCATCCGCATATCCTCTGCAGAATGTGTGATTGAAGTACGTCTTTCATCACCGAATTTATCACGTATTTCTGTTAATTCATCAGTAATAATCTGCATACGCAAACCTTCATCTGCTAAAACTGATTTTAAATACTCTATGGTATTCATTAACTCAGCATATTCCTCTTTAATTTTATCGCGTTCAAGACCAGTTAAACGACGAAGAGTCATGTCCAGAATTGCTCTTGCCTGAACATCAGAAAGACTAAAGCTCTCCATCAAGCTTATACGAGCATCATCAGGGCTATTTGAAGCGCGAATTAGTTTAATTACCTCATCTAGATGATCAAGGGCAATTAACAATCCTTCTAGGATGTGAGCTCTTTTTTCGGCTTCGGAAAGATCAAATTTAGTCCTACGAATAACAACCTCATGACGATGATCAACAAAATGTCTGATCAGATCTTTGAGATTTAACATCATCGGACGACCATTAACCAGAGCGATATTGTTAACACTAAATGAGGTTTGAAGTGCGGTATATTTAAATAAGTTATTCAAAACAACAGAAGCATTTGCATCCCGTTTGATTTCATAAACTATACGCATTCCATCTCTGTCAGACTCATCTCTGATCTCACTAATTCCTTCAATTTTCTTATCATTAACAAGACCGGCTGTTTGTTCGATCATGTTTGCTTTATTTACCTGATATGGAATCTCGTTCACAATAATCCGTTCACGATCACCTTTATGAACTTCGATTTCAGCTTTTGCCCTCATTACGATTCTACCTCTGCCTGTCTCAAATGCTTCCTGGACACCGGAATAACCATAGATAATTCCTCCTGTTGGAAAATCCGGAGCTTTAACGTATAGCATCAGATCTGTTATAGTTACATCTCTATTGCCAATGTAAGCTATTGTTGCATTAACAACCTCTGTTAAGTTGTGAGGAGGCATATTAGTTGCCATACCTACTGCAATACCTGAAGCACCATTGACGAGTAAGTTTGGAATTCGGGATGGAAGAACAGTTGGTTCTTCCAATGTATCATCAAAATTAAGCTGGAAATCAACAGTTTCTTTGTTGATATCGGCAAGCATTTCTTCTGCGATCTTTTTTAATCTTGCCTCAGTATAACGCATTGCTGCCGGAGAATCTCCATCAATCGAACCAAAGTTACCCTGTCCGTCAACCATTGGATAACGCAAACTCCAGTTCTGAGCCATACGAACCATTGCGAAATAAACTGAAGAATCACCATGTGGATGATATTTACCTAATACATCACCGACAATACGGGCTGATTTCTTATGAGGCTTAGTGCTGGTTACTCCAAGATCAAGCATTCCATAGAGTACCCGACGATGTACAGGTTTAAGACCATCACGAACATCAGGCAAAGCACGGGAAACAATAACAGACATCGAATAATCGATGTATGCAGACTTCATTTCCTCTTCTATATTTATTGGGATTATTCTGTCGTTCTGGGGTACTATATTATCGTTTTCTGTATCTTCAGCCATGTTATACCTAAGTTCTGATTAATTAATTTTAATATTCAAACAGCAATAAAATTCTGCAAAAATAGAACCGCTTTTCAGCCTTGCGAAGTTAATAAATTTCACGGTTTAAACAGGCAGTTTCAAAAAATATTACATTAAGAATTACGCCATCAATAAGACAGGAATTGGGTCTAAAAGCATTGGCATATTCTTAAAAAAGGTAAAATTTTTCAAAGAATAAAATAAATTATTGAATGGGTACTATTGAATATTTAGACCATTTAGGGCATTTTTATAGCGATCCAGTGCACGTTTTCTAGCAAATTCATGCTGGACTATTGGCATCATGTAATCCACTTTAAAATCGCTGATCCAGGTTTTAATATATACAAGTTTGGGATCAAATTTTAAGGTTTGGGCAGTGGGGTTGAATATCCTGAAATATGGAGCAGAATCACAACCACTTCCTGAAGCCCATTGCCAATTGCCATTATTAGAAGAAAGCTCAAAATCAAGTAGTTTATGTGCAAAATACGCCTCTCCCCATTTCCAATCAATCAATAAATGCTTACAAAGAAAACTAGCGGTGATCATTCTAACCCGGTTATGCATCAGTCCGGTGGCATTTAATTGTCGCATACCAGCATCCACTATTGGATACCCTGTTTCTCCCCTGCACCATGCTTCAAACTCCTGTTCATTATTTCTCCATTCAATCTGATCATATTTTTTCTTAAAACTCTGATTAATAACATGAGGATAATGATATAGAATCATCATAAAAAACTCACGCCAGATCAATTCATTTAACCATTGCTCATTCCATTTAACAGCCAGTTTTACTAAGTAACGAATACTTATTGTTCCAAACCGTAAATGAACACTAACATGACTTGTACCATTTACAGACGGAAGATTTCGCGTTGATGGATAATTCCGAATTAAATCTTCTGATATATTGAATGCTTGTAAATTAAAATCCACACTAACAAAGCCAATTTGTGAAAGATCTTGTACCAATACAGGTTCCATCTGAAGACATTTTGATAAATAATTTTCAGATGGATATTCTGGGATATTTAGTTTCATAAAATGCTCCTTCCAACGTCTCGAAAATGGGGTAAAAACAGTATACGGTGTACCATCAGACTTCATGATATCAAACTTCTCAAAAATTACCTGATCCTTGAAAGTATGAAAGGAAATACCTCTACCTTTTAGAAAATACTCAACTTTTAAATCTCTATCTATGGCGTAAGGCTCATAATCATGATTGATATAAACTTCCTTAATACTAAATTGTTCATTTAACTTGTCAAAAGCAGGTATCACTTGGTCATGAATTACCAAAAGAGATGAGCCATAATTGATCAATTCAGCATTCAGCTTTATTAGCTGATGATGAATAAATTCAACTCTCCTATCTTTTCTATCTGGAAGTTTATCAAGAATTTCGGGATCAAAGATGAAGATTGGTAAAACCGGATAATTACTCATCAAGGCATGATACAATGCAGCTTGATCATTTAATCTTAAATCCCTTCTAAGCCAGCAAATACTTATCTCTTTCTTCATAAATCAAATAGAAATTCTGTGAATTAGTGAGAGTAGATTTCTGATAAAGCGGCATCCAGCCCCTGATAGCGGAAACGAAAGCCCATATCCATGAGTTTCTGTGGCGATGTTCTGTTACTGTTTAAAATGACGGAACTCATTTCTCCAAGCATTGCTTTCAAAATAAACTCGGGTACATTTATTGGCCATACCGGTCGGAAAAGTTTCTTTGCAAGTATTTTGGTGAACTCATAATTAGTAACCGGAAATGAGGTACTAGCATTAAAAGTTCCTGAATAATCAGGGTTTTCGATCGCTTTTTCAAATATCGATACTAAGTCAGTAAGATGTATCCAGGGCATCCACTGCTTTCCAGAACCTAAAGCTGCCCCGACAAAAAAACTCACAGGCCTTGCTAATTCCGAAAGTGCACCTCCTTGCTTTGAAAGTACCATTCCAATCCTTAACTTCACCACTCTAATGCCGGATTTTAAACCTTCATCAACTGCATGTTCCCATTGCTTACAACAGTCCGCCAGAAAACCTGTCCCACTACCACTATCTTCATAAAGCATTTCATCATATCGATCACCATAATATCCTATTGCTGAAGCTGATATAAATGTCTTAATGGGTGCCTTTATAGCCTCAATTGTATTGTACAGTAATTGGGTTGATTTAATTCTGCTATCTACAATTTCCTGTTTACGTTGTTTGGTCCAGCGTTTGTCCGCAATCCCGGCTCCTGCAAGATGAATAATTGTATCAATCCCATCAAAAGCATTTAAGTCAATCAATTGTTTATCTACATCCCAATTATACGCTGTTATACCTTTGAAATTTGAAGACTCTCTAGAAAGCACAGAAACTTTATGCCCCTTTTCCATTAAAGTTTTTATAAGTCTGGAACCTATTAGACCACTTGCTCCGGTTATCAGGATATTCTTGTTTCGATTAGTATCAGAATTCATAATGTAATTATAACATTCAGAGATTGAGTAATTATTATTATTACAGATTAAAATTGTTTATTAACCCATAAAAAATTAAAACTTATTATAAAGTCCCAAAAATTTTCTCGAGGGCTTTTTCGCGAAACTGAAAGATCTCTTTGACTTTATCCTTAACAAATATTGTGTGAGCTAACTGACCCAATATACCTAATGGGATTTGGTATTTTATTTCATCCTTCATTAATACTCCATTTTCTTTTGGAATAAAGGTGTGGGTATGCTCCCAAATTTTATAAGGACCCTTTATTTGTCTGTCGGCAAAACTATGCGGTCTATTCACATAGGTAATCTCGGTTTGCCAGTTCAAAGGAATTCCAAATACCGGCTTAACGGTATAATCAATTAACATTCCTTCATGAATCTCCTTATCATCAAGTTTGGTTAATATCTTAAAATCCATTTCTGGTGGCGTAATAAGAGCCAGATTTTTTGCTGATGAAAAAAAATCCCATGCCCGATCAATACTGACAGGTAAAAGATGTTCTGTTCTAAAATAATATATCATGATTTGATTTGATAAGATTGACTATGAGAGCATAGTTTAAAGAAGCAAATTTTAAGCCACTCTGTAAAATTTTCGGGATGCAATTCAATTTCTTTTTCTAGATCGATTAGAGTAATGTATTTCCAATCCTTTACTTCAAGTCTGTTTAGTATTGGTAATTCATCATTAATACCCAAATAAACATGGTCAAACTCATGTTCTGTTAGACCATTGGAAAACATGCACTTATATTTAAAACTGAAGCTAAACTCCAATTCACAAGCCATACCCATCTCCTCCATTAGTCTGCGGTTACATCCTTCAATAGTCTTCTCATAAGGTTTTGGGTGGCTACAACAAGTATTGGTCCAGAGTCCGGGTGAATGATATTTAATATCAGCTCTTTGCTGAATTAAAAGTTCATTCTTAGAATTAAATATAAACACTGAAAATGCTCTGTGCAAAAGTCCTTGTTGATGAATAGAAAGTTTATCCAAAACACCTATCTCATTATCCTGATCATCAACAAGAATTACTAACTCATCTGCTCCTTCAAAGGTCTCATTCATAATCAGGCAGCATTATTAGTTTTAAGATAAGAACTGATTATATTTTTAAGTTTTTGATCATTTAGTTTTGCCAGAGACTGAACCAAAAACAACCTATCATTTTCTTTATTGGCATAATAATTTAGAAATGAAGGCACATTAGTCTGAATGGTATACCTTAAGAATCTCAACTCAACATTTTTCTGATCGAATTGAATTGCCTTTTCAAGCATTAATTTACCCTTTCTGAAATAGGATAATTTACTAAATGGATTGTATAAATGTTTAGCCATTAACATTGTAGCACTTGCTCTATATCCTAAAAAAAGTACATTATTATTCTCGTTAAAAGGATGCAAGAGTTCTATGAGTTCAGTACATATTTTTTGAGAAGATTGTGCTTTATGAAATAATAGTCTAACATCTTCAATCTCAACAGTATTTGAAGAGGCTATAAAACTCTGGATCATAAAAAAAATAAGCAATAGAAACTTCATACCCAGTTTAATTTGTTTTGAACCATGCAATTGACCATAATTCCAAGTTTCTTACCATTATTAATCCTAACCCTTTCGGTTAAAACTTGTTTTGGGGGAAGTTTCTTTATTTTATTGAACAAAGCCTTGTAATAAACGTAAGCAAGATAGACTCCTCCCCTTGAAGTTCTTGGTAGTAATTTTATACCTTTCAATGCAATTTGAAAATCATTTTCAATATCTTTTTCTATCTGTTCCTTAGCTGCTGCTGTAAATTCAGAAATATCTACATTCGGAAAATACGTTCTTCCTAGAATTAAGTAATCGTCTTTCATATCCCTCAGGAAATTCACTTTTTGAAAGGCAGAACCAAGCTTCATGGCATATGTTTTAAGCTTATAATATTCATTTTGATTGCCTCCTGTAAATACATGAAGGCACATTAGGCCTACTACTTCTGCTGAACCCAAGATGTACTGTTGGTATTTCTCTGTCGTATAATCAACTTTCTCAAGATCCATCTCCATACTCTGTAAAAAGGTCTCTACCAGATCCAAACCAATATTATACTTATGAACTGCATTTTGAAAAGAGTTAAGAATCGGATTTAGCGAGATCCGATTTTCTATTGCTTCATAAGTTTCAATCTTGAATTTTGCCAGAAGTTGCTTTTTATCAAAACCCTCAAAGCTGTCTACAATTTCATCGGCCAAGCGTACAAATCCATATACTGAATAAATTGCATCCCTCAGACAATTATTAAGACAATAAATACCCAATGAAAAACTAGTACTGTAAGCACGGGTAGTAATTTTACTGACTTTAACGGAAAGATTATCAAACAAAACTTTCATTTACGAGCAATTTAAATGTTTAATCAATTGTCCGGCA
>JBDNGV010000441.1:0-2525 GCA_041689125.1 Daejeonella sp. | reverse complement strand
TTTAGGATTAACCCTAATTATTAGGTATTCGATGTTGTATTTTTAGATAAATATCGTCTGCTTACTCATCCATATTTTCTGATACAATATTTTTTGCTCCTGATTTAAAAATGAAGAACTTATAAATAATTCTACTTCCTTATTTGCTGATGCGAACTTTTTAAAACTATTTTCGATAGCTCTTTCCGGAATTTGGAGACTATTCCCTAAAATTACAAAGTCCGTCAGCCTCAGTCTTTTCTTTTTACCATTCAATGTCAGCGCTAATTCCTCTTCATCGGCTGGATTTATGAGATTTACATTCAGCAGATCAAAAGCTGGGCTTAAATTGATTTCATTATCCTGATACAATACAGCAAAATTTTTCAGGTGCATATCATTATTGCCAGTCAGATACGAAAACAAAACGAGTTCAAAATAATTCAGCGCATCCAGACCTGTATTCGTACAATATTTCAGGATAAGTTTTCCTATTTTTTCATATGAACCCTTGTATTTGCTTTCTGTTAAAAATTCTGAAAGTTGGCAGAAATCTTCCATGTGAACCTTTTTTCCCTTAATCCGGTCAAAACGCTTTGCCAGGTAAACCAGGCTGCCGTCCGATGCCCGGAGCAGCGTGTGCTCACAAACCTGTATTCTGAATAAGGAAGCCAGATGCATTGTGAGATCCTCCGTTTCTGGCATCATAGGAAAACGTTCGTGTTGCGGCTTTAAAATATATTCTCCCCATAAACCTACAATCGTTAGCCGGTTGTTTTCCTTGCTTTTTTCTAAGGTTACTGAAAGCTTTGGCTGTACGCCTGTAATAGCAATCCTTTCATTTATTGTTTGATTCGCCAGTTCTTTCAATCGCTGATTGTCTAATTCCAATTGGGGAGGAATAGCTGTCCCGAAGAATTTTTTGGAACATTTTTCATGATACTCCTCATTTCCTGAATCCTGATAACAAAACCAACAATGTTCCATAATCTTAATCTTTTTCAGGAATGATAGTTACCGCCCCAATCGTATCCCTGCAGGCGAGTAATAGTAATTCAAATCGATCATTTTGCTTAACCTTCCAATGTTCAGTAGCCAGGTCGAGCAACCAACCTTCCGGAATCAGACCATCAAAAAAAGCAAAAAAAACTTTATTGGTATATTTTTCAGTGGACAATGGCAAGGTTAAGCTAACTGGCTTAGCGTTTTTAGTTTCCAGGTATTCCGCAGAATATGTGAATTCGTAC
This sequence comes from Daejeonella sp., assembly GCA_041689125.1. Classification (GTDB taxonomy): domain Bacteria; phylum Bacteroidota; class Bacteroidia; order Sphingobacteriales; family Sphingobacteriaceae; genus Daejeonella. The sequence continues at coordinate 1,299 of JBDNGV010000441.1, read as the reverse complement.
CCTTCGTCAGTTTCTTCTATGATACCAGCAAAATAATCCTGATAGAAAACCATTCCTCTTTTACTCATCATCTTTTGATTTTTGGACAACACTTAGTTCAGCGCCAAATAAGGCTAATACTTGGTTAACCTTATCCATGCGGAGTGTGGCTTTTCCTTGCTCCATTTCCCTTACTACACGGAGTCCAACTCCCGCCTTCATCGCAAGATCCTCCTGTGTAAAATTAAAAGCCTTTCTTTTTTTCTTTAAATAATTAGAAAGCATATCTATACCCTTTAGGGTACAAATATAGCAAAATATATCTAATTATACCCTATCGGGGTTAATTATTATGAAAACGTGAATTTTATACCCGATCGGTATTATTAATAAGTTGGAATCTAGGAAAATATATAGCTTCTAATAAGTTATTCCTACTTGTTCAATAAATTCTTTCCACAGTAATTTTGCAATTTCTTTAGCCTCAAGTTGTTGCTTATTTCGGTCATGAGACATCAAATCATGCTTGGCCCAGTAAAGTTCGTAATCACTATAGTCAATGACGAAATTATTTCCGTAGATATTTTGATTAAGTTGGTCTGCAAGCGCATACGTAATGCCATCTCTTCCGAAATGGTTATTTCCCTGAATGCCGATACTTATATAACCGGTAGTACCAATCTTCGCTCGGTTAGTAATCACGCAAGTGAAGTATTGTTTCTGCATATCCCGAACAAAACGTGCTTTGATTTCAATGACCCCATTTATTTCTTCTATGGAATCTGAAAAATAACTATAAATAGTTTTAAAAGAATCATCACGGAAATTCAGAAGGTCCACAGGATCAAAATCCCATTTTACTTTATAAACAGTTTGAGATCTCGCTATTTCCATATGGGATGATTTAACTTGAGTTTCTTGTTTTGGCGAAACCAGCTTTCTTAATTCATCAATAATATTTAAAAACGCAATATTTTCATTTGTCCATTCGCTGATTGGCTTACCATCCTTTGGAATCGCTTTAAATCTACCGAATGGGGCTGATTTCCAATCACAGGGCTGAGCAATTATTGGAAGGATTTTAACTTCCCCTGTAGCAAATCGACTTAAAGCTTTTTGAAACTCAACATCATAACAGTAGGCAGAATTAAGATAGTCCGGACTAACAACCGCAAGAAAAATTTCAGCTTTATTTAGTTCGTCCTTAATATTTTCATCCAACGATCCGCCTGCGAGGATTTCCCCGTCGAACCACGAAGTCAGTAAACCTTCACGTTTCAATTGACTCATGTGGGTGTGAAGACGTTTGACAATATATTC
>JBDNGV010000440.1:0-6585 GCA_041689125.1 Daejeonella sp. | reverse complement strand
TCCGGTAAATATTTTTCAATTAAGCCCGAGCCCAGACAGCCAGCTCCGCCTGTAATTAAAATCTTCATAATTTAGAAATTATTTTGTAGCGTGTTTCAGGTGAGTATACTCGCCAAGTGTGCCATGAATCTGGAAATATTTAATTGCTGCATCAACAGTCTCCTGTAATGGGGTGAACTCAATCTGGCCGAAATCAGCGAATGTGCGTGAAGGATCCAGCAATATGGAAGGTGCATCATCAGGGCCAATTTCTCTCATATCTGGTTCAGGATAATCAGGCAAATTCATAGCCTTCACAACCGCATCATATAGTTCAGAAATTGCAATATCGGTTCCCGAAGAGAAATGATAAGCACCATGTCCTGTTCCATCCGCCGCCTTAACTACGGCTTTCGCCAGATCCTTTACGAAAACAAAATCTCTTCTCGCATTGGTGATAAAACACTGTTTACCATCCTTCAGGCGCTGAAAGAAAATTGGAAGTGGTCCGCTTACATTTCTAGGACCAACTACGTTCGCCAATCTAAAAGTCACGAAGTCAAGTCCCGATATTTCGAGAAAATCTTCGTTGGCGGTTTTTGTGATTGCATAGCTGCTATTTGCCGGGAACTTTGGATGATCTAACTTGATTGGCTGCTGCAAGGGTTTCACACCATAGCATAATGCAGTTTGAAAGTAAATAAAACGTTTTACATCGTTTTCCAAGCTAGCTTTAATGACGTTACTACCACCAACGCAATTGGTCATGGTATCGCTGTACCAATCATTAGGTTCTTTATAGGAAGCTGCCGTATGCACTACGACATCTGGCTTAAATTCCGAGAATAGTTGATCGATCAGTTCCTTATTCGCTATCGAGTCAATTACGACCTTTAGATTCTTATGATCTGAAAGGTGCTCCCTTCTTCCGGTTGCTAAATTGTCTATAGCCAACACCTGATCGCCACGTTCAAGCAACATCTCAGCTATATGGGATCCTATTTGGCCGCAGCCTCCTGTAATAAATACTTTCATTTTATCTTCTTTGTAAATTTGTAATATTCTGAATTCTACCTGCAAAACTAAAAAAGTTTTAAGAAAAACCTTTCTTTACTCCCTAAATCTGTAAGATTAAAAAATCTGGTTCTACCCCTAAGTTAGTGGAACATATACCTAATATTAACTAAAATCAACAATAGGCAATTTTCATAAATCATCTATATGGCTGATAGTCATTTATTAACAAGATTATTCCAGAAATCAACTATCTATTTATTTCCTGACTTCCATTAAATTCGTGGTAGAACCAAAAATCTTATACCGCAATATTCTATACATCTTCAACAAGAAATCAAAAATCGATTTCGGCAATAATCTTAGGCCACGCGCAAATAACAATTTACCTGTATTCGATATACTGTGTTTTAACTTACGTGAGTTATTTTGCTGTTGAACGATGAACTCGGATTCTTCAGAAAGGATAGTGGGCGGGATATATCCATACCTTTTTCGGGTGGTATACTGAAAACTTATAGATTTTAGATTTTGCGATCTGCTAACAAAATATCCTCCAACCGGGCCTAACTGACTCCTTTTTACCAAAAATATATTTTCATCTATTAGCTTGTCAAAACCGGATTGAATAAAGTATTCGTAGGAATACAATGAATTTTGAGCAATCTCATTATAGGCATTATTAGCTATTTTCTGTAGCTTATCATTGTTGTTAATCAGTTCCACTATTTCTTTGATGTTGGAGAAATCCTTTTTCAGAGATATGTAGTGTCTTCCCGGTACCAGGACACCTGAGTATTCGCCTTCATAAAGTATTAAAACTGTTTTTAGAAGTATCGCCTCAAATACTTTGGGAGAAATTTGATTCATTTTAACCTCACTCTCTAGCTTCTCCAGGCGATTTTTATAGATATGATCATAATCATATCCTTTGGCAATATCCTCTTCTATCAAACTTTTCAATTTGCCATCAAAGTCGAACACATTTGATCCCGACTCAGTCCCTAGCATAGTTTTAGATCTTGCAATCGCTAAGTACCAAGCATCTCCATAAATCCTTTTTGAGTTACTCGCTCCTAAATCCGCATTTACAGCAAGGTTATTTTGTTCGCAAGCCTCAATAAACATTAACCCGATTTCGTATTTCTCCCTGCCCAGTGAGCCATAAAAATACGGAAGTTCCCTTCCGCGGTAAAAGACATCAAGTTCCTTCTCAATCATCGGAATGTGACCATGGCTTTTCAAGGTATAAGGTAAATAGCCAGTTAGATTGTGAACGAACTTTATCTGTGGAAATAGGTTTTCAGGATAAACATATCGTTGGTATTGTTCAGGTACACAGGTAAACAGGATATCAAATTGAATCCTGCTCATATATGCATATGTAGAAGCCAGATTATCATATTCATCCTGGATAAACAAAACCTTTAGCCCTTTAAATTCCGAAATAGAGCGGTATATTGAATCTGATAAATGGCCTGGAGAAGAAATCCGAACTGAAAAATGCAAAACAATTGCATCAAACGAGCCGATAAAGTCATCTGTTGATGCTGTTTTCCCCGTCGCATTATAATACGTAATATCATGCCTGGAAAACAGTCCAAATGCATTGATATGTTCGCGTATGGTATTAACGTGGCAAGAATCCTTGTCGTACAAAAGTAAAACCCGCTTCTTAAATTTTTGTGCCAGGGGGATATAAACCTGAATATCGGAAATTAATTGGCGTGCTTTTCTGAATTTAACATCGTAATCTTGAGACCGGCATATTTCCTCTCTATCATCGTTAAATCCTGGAATTGCATATAATGCCTTAAGAATAGCGCCGTTAAACTCCTCAGTTCCGTTGGCTATAGAAAATTGGCCTGGAAAATCATTAAGTGCATTAATAGGGGTACTAACCACTTCCAAGCCCGAGGCAAGGTACTCAAAAGCTTTCAGCGGAAATGACATGCCCTGTAGCCAGTCATCCTTCCGGAAAGGGATAATTCCGATCTTGGCGATGTGGGACAATTTTCTCACTTCGTCAGGATGAAGTTTACCTGTAAATTCAAAGTTCTTATATTCTCTGATCGAATCCCAAAGTTGCCTGTCACGACTAGTTTCTATGGTATCCTCACCACAGAAGATGAACCTAATCGAAGGATTCTCCTTAACTATGTGTAATATAAGTTCAAAGTCAAGCTTCCGATGTATACCTCCCTGGTAAAGAACTGTGTTAGAGCGGTGCTCTATTGAATTTAATCCATACCAAAACGGATAATCACAGCCGTTTGTGATCGTGTGAACCGGTGCTGTGATTTCAGGGTCAAGTCTAATACTCTCTGCTACTCCGTCTGAAACGGCGATCACACAACTACAAAAATTTATTGTCTTTTTTAATTTTTTAAGATATGGATTGCTTTCTCTTTTCGAAGCAAAATCCATTAGACCGCTGTTAAAATATGCTTCGGTAGCATGATAGACGGCAGTATGCGATATGCTGATTTGCGACAATATGTCAGCATATTCAGGTGTATAGATCCAGAACAGGATCTTTTTCACATTATGAGCTCTGGTGAGTTTCAAAATAGACTCAATAGTGCCGGCGGTGTAACCGTCAATTGGATTGACGATAGTTATGTTTCCTTCGGCCCCGGCTATCAACCCCTTATGTCCATCTGGGTTAAATTTCTGAACAAAATAAACCGGAGCTAATTTCGAGAATCGAATCGCATAGTTATAACGATTGCTTCGCATTTCGGTAAACCAATCCGACTGAGAGAGAATAACGACTGCATCAAAATCAAAATTACTAATTTCAGACATTAAGTTCCCTCCATTTTTCGACTATAAGCTTTCTCCAATCAGAAGATCCTGAAGAGCTTACATCTTTTCCGTACAACTCCTTTAGGATGCTTTTTTCCGGAGACGCAAAACCCAGTTTAGTCTTCTGCCAAACGATATCGCGAGGAAGTTCATTTTCAAAAGCTTTTCGTAACACATATTTAGCAAATCCTTTTCTGAATTTATATTTATACGGGATTTGCAATATGTACGAAACCAAATCTGGTTCCAAAAACGGTACTCTGGATTCTATTGAGAAATGCATAGAATTACGATCTTCGTACCGTAAAAGCTGCTGGAGATTACTATCAAAAGTTAGATAGGTCAGATACTGATCCATATCCCGGGTGGGTGGTGGAATCAGACTTAACATCCTTGAATCATACGTATCTGAGTCTTTGTAAGACACAAGTTCATTAAAAGTCGCTTTCTTCCCCTTCGGACGAAACAGCCTGGATTTTATAAACGATGGCAGGCTTCTGAAATAATTTCGTTTATGATTTACAGAAAAAGCAATTGTTTCGGCCAACCAACTTATATACATTCCGGTGCTAAAAAAAGTACTAAGAGCAATATGGGTAAGGTCAAAATATCCTCCCAGTTGCTCGTCAGCTCCTTGTCCGTCAAGTATCACTTTTATTCCACGTTCTTTGATCTTTTTAAAAACCATATATTGAGAGAAAATACTGGTACTCCCATATGGTTCGTCCTGACATTTCAAGATTTGATCGAAATGTTCTTTAAAATCCTGTATGCGTGGCTCAGCGAAATGTTGCTCTGTGTTGTACTTTTGAGATATTTTTAAAGCGCTGCCACTTTCGTCTATTTCCGGGTAATCGGGAAATTTGGTTGTGAACGTAGCGAAATTCTCATTTAATTTCGTCGCCAGCGCTACGATTGATGAAGAGTCAAGACCACCACTCAAGCAAGATCCAACTTCCACATCACTTCTGCAGTGAAGCTTCACGCTGTTCTCAAATAACTCTTTGAACCCTTTTACTATATTATCCTCTTTATTCATATATCCAGCGAAGGACACATCAAAAGGTGACCAGTAAACTTCATGGTCATAATTTAGGCTGTTATTATTTAGATCTATTACCGCAAAAGAACAATGAGGGAATCTTTTAACATTTTTATAGAACGTCCAGTTCCCCCTATCAAGGATACCATCGTCTATAAATATTCTTATTGTAGTCTCATCTGGCTCGGTAAAAAAACTACCGAGCTGCTTGAACGCCTTTATCTCAGATGCGAAATATAGCTTGCCATCTTGCTGCGCAGTGTATAATGGCTTTATTCCGAAAAAATCTCGCGTAATACAGACTTTGTTTGTGCTACTATCGTAAATAACGGCTGCCCACATTCCTTTGAATTTTTTAAAAGAATTCGTGCCCCAGTGCCTGAATGATTCCACAAACACTTCTGTATCACTCTCCGTATTAAATTTGCTCCCAAGCGCCTCACATTCCTTTTTAAGCTCAAGATAATTATATATCTCCCCGTTAAAAGTTATTATAAACCTTCCATCAATAGAATGAAAAGGTTGGCCAGACCTTTTATCAAGATCTATAATTGATAACCGAGTATGGCCGAGATTAACAAGCCCGTTTTTACTAGTCCATTGCCCATCAGAATCCGGACCTCTATGTTTCAAAGCCCTGACCATTTGTTCCACCTCTTTAAAGTCTTCATTCCTATGTTCAAGAGAAATGATTCCACAAATACCACACATAGTTAACTACTTAGACAAACTGAGATACAAAAGCTATTTGCATGTTGCAATCAAGCTAATTTACCCGAGAGCGGGCTTGAAATATTTTTTTGTACAATGGATAAACCGACTTAAAAAGCTTACTTTCATAAAAAGCTCTTTTCACCAGCAGCTTTCTCAATAGATAATAATTCCTTAAACTTATAATTTTACCTCCGGTATAAAACCAAGAGCTTATTATATTACTTTCTTTTTCAGATACTGTAACTTGGGCTTCAAGAATTAGGGCTGAGACAAACTGTCTATAAGTATATTTCCCACTTAAAGCTATATCTTGATAAGCTGTATCTATAATTATCTGGCATCTTTCAGAATCTTGAAGAACTGCTAAAACTTCTTCTATGTTGCTAAAATCACGTTTTAGGGGAACATAGTGGATCCATGGTTTAAAAATTCACCATACTTACCTTCAACTAAAATTTGTAAAGTTTTGGTCATTACCGCCTCAAAATGTCTTGGCGAAAGAGCGAAACAGGAAATATTATAATCTTTACCAGGAAAACATGCTTTTTCAATTTCATCAAACGAGGCATTAGGGTGCTTGGCTGTGAATGCCATTACTTTAGACTTTATTAAACCATCTAGATCCAGTAAACTTGAGCCGCCTTCACAACCTATAAACGCCTTACACGTTAATAAAAATTCATACCATTCGTCTCCATGTTTAACGACTTTAGCATCATCCTAAACGAAGCTATCATTAGTGTTTTTTATGTCGGTTACAAACTCCGTACCCACTAGCGCTTCATTGAACACTTCAACCAATTGATATTTTAACTGGCCGTGCCTTCCAAAATACGCTAGTAATTTGCGTGCACGATATCCGATATCAATAGGACGATCTTCGAATTTGGTCCAGAGCCCTTGAAATTCTGGAAGTTTTTTTCATTTACATAACCGGTGTAGACGCTAAAGAACTTCTTAACACCTGTTTTCTCGTACGGGTAAGCTTTTTGAATATCCTCTTCTTTCTCAAAACAGGTATAAATAGC
>JBDNGV010000439.1:0-4058 GCA_041689125.1 Daejeonella sp. | reverse complement strand
TTCCAAGAGGGCATTGAGGATCTAATCGTAGCTACTGTTCATGATTTGTTGCCATCATCGTATAAGCCGAATACTAAAAAATAAAACATAAAATTATATTTCAGCCCAGATAGAAAGCCTGATTTATATTAGGATTATTTAATTACTCCTAATAATTCAGAGAAAAGAATGTAGTAATAATATATTTTTTCAACTAAAATAAACATTCATGATCAGCAACAAATTAAATTTGATTGTCCCTGTTTTACTCCTTGTATGTGTACAGTTAACTTATGCACAAGAAAATGTTGGTATAAGTGGTACAAAATCAAGAGAATTCCGCGCTTCCGTAGTAAAAATTAATATTACGCCTGATGCCCCAAAAATGTTGTTAGGTTATGGTGAAAGGAAATCAACAGGAGTCAATGACCATATTTTTCACAAGATCATTGCAATGGATGATGGGATTAAACAATTTTTTCTGGTTTCTTCAGATATTTGCGTTGTCTCGCCTTCTGAATATGACCATGTCGCTTCACTTCTTCAAAAAAAGCTTGGAATTGACCCATTGAATTTCTGGTGGTCTTTAACACATACACACTCTGCTCCTGAAGTTGGTGTACCAGGATTACCCGCCGTTTTTATGGGTGAACGTTATAAGCATGAAGTAGATACAGCATATACATCATTAGTAGAAAATAAACTCATAGATGGTATTATTGAGGCACGCAATAAGCTGGTAGCTGCCCGTCTTGGGGTTGGCTGGGGATATTCTAATGCAAACATCAACCGGCGTGCCTGGGATATTGATGGCAAAGCTTCAGGCGGTATGAACCCCGATGGTCCAGTTGATCGACGCATTGGCTTGATGCGCTTGGATAAAGCAGATGGAAGTCCACTTGCACTGATCGCTAACTATGCAATCCATGGGACTGTATTGGGACCAGCGAACACAGAGATTAGCGGAGATGCACCGGGAATAGTTTCTGAGTATGTTGAGCAGAAAACAGGAGTTCCGCTTCTTTTTATTAATGGTGCAGCAGGAAACCTGGCACCTATATATAGTGTCTATCCAAATCCTAAAGCAGGCCATCTGGGACAATTTCGCGTACTATTGGGTGATAAAATATTTGATGCTAATAAAGAGATCGTATCAACCACAGATGAAATAAAACTGTTTACTGGCTCATTAACAATAGAAACACCTAGAAAATCCAACTTGGCATGGCCAGCGGATCTTGGTAAATACACACGCACCACCAACACCGGTGTTAATATGGTGAAACTTCCTATAAGATTCTTGAAAATCAATGAAGAAGTGGCAATTTGGAGTGCACCTCTTGAATTATTTTGTGAGATTTCTAATGGAATTCGTGAGCGTTCTCCTTTCCGTTTTACTTTTTATTATGGTTACACTAACGGCTGGTTGGGTTATCTAGCCTCAGAAAAAGAATGGAAACATGGGGGATATGAAGTTGAAAGAGTATCGCCATATACTATTTCTGTCGAAAAGGATTTTACTGAACCCATAGTCAGCTACCTTCAAAATGAAATGGTAAACGCAGATACAAATCTTCGGAAGGAAAACCATCAAAATGATAGTTCCAAATTAAGAAAACGAGAATAAAAGCATCCAACTTAAGAAAAGTTAGAAATAGATTATTTTTATAAGCTTTATATAAACTCGTCTGATAAAATTTTTAAATTATTAACGAAACCCAATCAATGAATCTAGCAAAAAATATACTAAGCAACTCAACTTTTTTTCAAATTAAAAGGAGTTCATTTTTGTTGTTTTTCTCTTTCTGCATGTTGTTTTTATGCAACTCATCTCGAGCCCAATTTCGTGCATCAGTTGTAACAGTGGACATCACACCAAATAGTCCAAAAATGTTACTTGGTTACTCTGCCAGACAATCAACTGGCGTACATGACCGTATTTATCACAGGATTATTGCAATGGATGATGGATTTAAACAATTCTTCTTAGTCTCTTCCGATTTAGGCGTTATATCACCTTCTGAATATGATCATGTTGCATTACTTCTTCAAAAAAAACTAGGAATTGATCCAATAAATTTCTGGTGGTCTTTAACACATACACACTCTGCACCAGAGGTTGGTGTACCAGGATTACCTGCCGTTTTTATGGGGGAACGTTATAAACATGATGTAGATAAAGAATTTACCTCACTAGTAGAACAAAAACTAATAGATGGAATTATTGAGGCTCGCAAGAAACTGGTACCTGCCCGACTGGGAGTTGGCTGGGGGTACTCTCAGGCAAACATAAATCGACGAGCAGTTGATGTTGATGGCAAAGCATCACTTGGTTTGAATCCTGATGGAGAAGTAGATCGTCGTATTGGTTTAATGCGTTTAGATAAGGCAGATGGAAGTCCACTTGCACTCATCGCAAATTATGCAATACATGGTACTGTTTATGGCGCTGCAAATCTGGAAATCAGCGGTGATGCTCCAGGTATAGTATCAACCTATGTGGAACAGAAAACCGGTGTTCCACTTCTGTTTATTAATGGGGCGGCAGGTAATATAGCTCCTATTTATAGTGTAGCTCAGAGTCCATACAGTAGCAAAGAAAATGAACTTGGACAATTTCGCGTATTATTAGGCGACAAGATTCTGGAGGCAAATAAAAATATCATTTCAACAACGAATTCTGTAAGTCTATTTACTGGATCTCTAACTATACAAACGCCAAGAAAGGCCAACCTTGGATGGTCTGCAGATTTGGCTAAATACACACATACTTCAAGTACTGGTATAAATATGGTAAAGCTTCCAGCCCGATTCTTAAAGATCAATGAAGATATCGCAATCTGGAGTTTACCAGTGGAACTATTTTGTGAAATTTCAAACGAAATTCGCGAGCGCTCTCCCTTTCCTTTTACGTTTTATTATGGTTATACCAACGGCTGGCTGGGATATCTTCCAACTGCAAAAGCCTGGGAGAATGGTGGATATGAAGTTGAAACCGTTTCTCCTTATACACCCGCTGTAGAAAAAGATTTAAAAGAATCCGTAATAGGATATTTACAAGGTGAAATGAAAAGCATACCAATATCTAAAATTGATACTACAAGTAAGCCAAAAATAGTTCAACCTGAAACTGATGGTACAATAAGGCTCACTGCACAGAATGGTAAACCAATAGGACCTAACATCAAATACATGCCCGATTGGACTGCCTATGGTTGGTTTACAGCAGCAGATAAGGTAGAGTGGGAAGTTGATGTTCTAGTAGCAGGTGAATACAATGCACAACTTGTATGGTCCGTTTCAGATGAAGAATCAGGGAAGCAATTTATTCTTGAAGCCGGTAAGCAGAAACTGATAGGAACCATAACCCCAAGCGGTTCGTGGGAAACCTTCAAATCAAAAAATATTGGTACTATCACGCTTAAAGCCGGCCGTCAGAAAATTATTTTCAAGTCACATACACAATTTGACAAAGGCGCTATACTAGATTTCCGTGAGCTTAAACTTAGAATAGTTAGGAACCAATAAGTCATTATTCCCAAAAATAAAATATATAATATAGTTAAAAAGTAAAGTAGGCAACTTTTACAAATATATTGGAAGCCTTGTATTTAACTTTTGTCTAAAAAAATGAAAAATAATAATTAAACAAAAGTATGATAACCTTATTAAAATATCGCTGGTATTATTTTTTCTTCACTATTTTTTTAATTGGGTGCAGTGATAAATTAAGAAAAAGTGATCATCAAAACGTCAATCTCCATAAAAATGCTGAATGGCAGATAGGAGTAGCTTTATATTCCTTTAATCGATTCTCCTTTGTTGATGCCATTCAAATGGCAAAAAGGGCTGGAGTAAATTATGTTGAAGGATTCTCCTTTCATAAACTTGGAAAGGGCTTTGATGAGAACAGAATGTCATCCATGTCAGAAATGGAAATCAGCAACATCAAGCAATTACTCAAGAATAACAATCTTAAAATGCTTTCAATGTATGTTAGCGGAGCTAAAACTGAAGACGATTGGAAGTATTATTTTGAGCTAGCAAAAAAAATGAAAATGCAATACCTTGTTTGCGAG
>JBDNGV010000438.1:0-5064 GCA_041689125.1 Daejeonella sp. | reverse complement strand
TGCTTTAATTTTAGATATAGTGAAGCACTTAAACCAACTATTCCGCTGCCAATAATAATCACATCATAACCGGACAAGAATGATTTCTGTTCCCAATAAGAAAAAAGATTGGCCATATAATCTAAAGGTAAATTATTTGTGATTATTTTTATTCGGAATGGTTATTGAATAAATTTACATAAAAGACAAACTATGGGACTAATATTAATGATTGTTATTGCAGTAATTAGTTTTGCTGTGCAATGGCGTTTTAAAAGCAAGTTTAAAAAGTACTCCGAAATGCCTCTTGGTTCAGGAATGAGCGGAAAAGATATAGCAGAAAAAATGTTAAAGGATAACGGAATATTTGATGTTCAAATCATTTCTGCCGAAGGTCAGTTATCAGATCACTACAATCCGGCCGACCGGACAGTAAATCTTAGTCCAGAGGTATATCATGGGCGTAGTGTTGCAGCAGCAGCGGTTGCTGCACACGAATGTGGCCACGCTGTGCAGCATGCAAAGGCATATAGCTGGCTAAAATTTAGGTCTTCTGTCGTTCCGGCTGTCAACGTTGCATCTAAGATCACTCAGTGGGCGTTGATGATAGGTGTGATGCTTCTTATCTTTTCTGGTAACATCACTGTTCTTGCAATTGGCGTGGTGGCACTTGCCATCGTAACATTGTTTGCTTTCATCACCCTTCCGGTTGAGTTCGATGCAAGTAACAGAGCCTTGGCTTGGTTAGAAACTAATCGGGGCATTATGCAAACCAGTATAGAGAATGATCAGGCAAAAGATGCTTTATGGTGGGCAGCTATGACTTATGTAGTTGCTGCATTAGGCTCACTCGCAGCACTGGTTTATTATGCCAGCATGTTGATGGGAAGAAGAGAGTAATAAATTTATTAACCTGAGTTCAATATGAGGAAGTTTGAACTAATACGGTTAAAATTAGTCGGGCAAGGCTCTGGAGCCAATTAATTTGATTATTGAAAGCAATACCTGTGTGGTATAGGTCTGTTCAGTCTTTTCCTTCGGTTAGTTCCGGCAAAAAATAGCGTTCCGTTTCAAAACACCAGCAGCCGGAAGCTACCTCCTGCGGCAAGGTTTATTTTACCCAAAGCAGTATTTCATAGGGAGGGGCAGCCCGACAAAAGGACGAAAGCCATTTGAAATAAACCCGGGTGGCAGCTGTAGCTTTTTTGCAATTGAATTTCACGATATCTTTTAAATATGCTGCAAAAAAACGGCAGAACACGGGAAGACGCGACCGAAGAAGCATAGACTTTGCTTTCTAAAACAAGAGAAAATTATTCAATTCAAACTTATACTAACAAGATTTTATATCGAACTTAGGTTATTAAATAAAAAAGCCCATTTATGAATACATAAATGGGCTTTTTGTTTATCCTTAGATTCGAAATTAGTTCATTTTATAGGGTGCGATTAGATAAAATTCCGGGATATTGACACGAAATTTAAATCCGTCAACAATTCTTTTCATTTCATAAGATCCTTTCATGCTTCCCATTTCGGTCTTTAAATTACATCCGGATACGTATTCATGGTTGTCACCCGGCTCGATTATTGGCTGTAAGCCAACCACACCTTCTCCTTCCACCTCTCTTTTGGTGCCGTTAGAATCAAAAATATTCCAATGACGATTTAGCAGTTGAACGCTGTTTTCTGTCATATTTTCAATATTTACCCGATAAGCAAACATGAAATGTTCGTTTGAGGGATTGGAATATTCGGGTTGGTAAATGGTTTCCACCGATATTTTAACCCCTTCAGTAATTTTGGTTACCATAATTATCAATTTTAATTGAAGGCAATATAAAAATAAACCCAATAATCAAGCCAATTCTGTCTGGAAACGTTCATTAATTTCCTGTAGAATTTCGTGAATATGTTCTATATTTTCCAGTGAAACCAATTTCATTCGATATTCCTTAAAGTCAGGAATACCCTTAAAATAGTTCGAATAATGTCTTCTCATTTCAAAAATACCCGCTCTGGGTCCTTTCCAAGCTATAGATTTGTCAAGATGAGTTTTGCAGACCTCTACCCTTTCACTAATAGTTGGTTCAGGCAAACGTTCTCCGGTGTTAAAAAAATGTTTTATTTCTCTAAAAATCCATGGATAACCGATTGCTCCCCTACCAATCATAATCCCGTCAACCTCATATTCCATACGCCAGCTGGCGGCTTTTTCTATGGAATTGACATCTCCATTTCCAAAGATCGGAATTTTGATTCTTGGATTTCTTTTAATCTCACGAATCAAAGACCAGTCGGCTTCACCTTTATACATTTGGGCACGAGTGCGACCGTGAATGGTCAGCGCTTGAATGCCAATATCCTGCAATCGCTCAGCAACTTCATAAACATTTTTGGTGTTATCATCCCATCCAAGTCGTGTTTTAACGGTAACCGGAAGATGTGTTGCATTGACAACGGCCTTTGTCATTTCCACCATCCTGTCTATATCCTGTAATAGACTTGCTCCTGCACCACGGCATGCTACGTTTTTTACCGGACAGCCATAATTTATATCAATAAGATCGGGTTTTGCCAGTGTTGCAATTCTAGTTGCCTCGGCCATACTTTCAATTTCACTACCGAAAATCTGAATACCTATTGGGCGTTCATATTCAAATATATCGAGTTTAGCCCTGCTTTTTGCGGCATCGCGTATCAATCCCTCTGAAGAAATAAACTCAGTGTACATCATATCAACCCCATTTTGCTTACACACAAAACGGAATGGAGGATCACTTACATCTTCCATAGGTGCCAACAAAAGCGGGAATTCCCCTAAATCTATATTTCCAATCTTAACAGACATTAGCTATCTTTCAACTTTGTATTTTTCAATAATAAAATGCAAAATTACGAATAATAATTAAGCATGTTAAAATCCGCCCCAACAGAACGTAATCCGTTCAGTTCCTTGATCCTATTACTCCTGCTTGTTTTTGCAGGTGCTGTGGTTTTTACAAGTCTTGCTTTTGCAATTGGTTCCGCTATATATGGCATGAAATCAATGCTTCTGTTGTCCTCGGGCGAGTTAGGAAACCTTGATCTTATCAAACTAGTTCAGATTATATCATCCATTGGGATGTTTGTTATACCAGCACTTATTTATGCGAAACTACAAAACAAAGATTGGTTGGGTTATCTAAAAATTATACCTGTTCCGGCATTTTTAGCATTGCTAACCATATTGATCATGTTTTGCGCAAGTCCAGCACTAGAATATACCATGCTACTGAACAAGGGGATGAAACTTCCTTTTTTTCTTAAAGAATTGGAATCATGGATGCTTCAACAGGAATTGAAGATGGAGGTCATGACAAAACAACTCATCGTAATGAATTCTATTCCCGCACTTCTGGTAAATTTAGTCATGCTTGCTATCATTCCCGCTTTTGGGGAGGAGCTGATCTTTAGAGGCGGGTTTCAGCAGATTTTCACCCGTTGGATAGGAAATTATCACGTCGCCATCTGGCTAACCGCAATTATTTTTAGTTCCATACATTTTCAGTTCTATGGCTTTCTTCCAAGAATGTTTTTAGGCGCATTGTTTGGTTACCTGCTTGTTTGGAGTGGAAGTCTCTGGCTTCCCATTATCGGACATTTTCTGAATAATGCTCTGGCGGTTATAACTGCTTACTGGTATCAAAAGCAGGGAATTTCAATAGATAAAATGTTTGAATCTGAACCCTCAAGTCCGGCACTGATTATTATCAGTTTTCTATTGTTTATCATATCAATAAGGTACTTTTATAAGTATACATTAAAATTAAACGAAATCAAGAGGGAAGGTTTGGATGGAAGCGGGTTGGGTTAAAATTTATACATCGGCTGATTTTTTTAAATCAGAACTTGTAAGGCAGGTCTTAATTGATCATGAAATCGAAGCAATAATAATCAATAAGCAAGGCTTTCCTTATCGTATTGGTGAGATTGAGGTTTATATTCATGAAGATTATTTTCAAAAAGCACTTGAAATCATTTTAAAAAATGAGTTATAAATGAAAACAAGGGCAATAACGGCTTTTTTCTTTGTTGCAGTGATGCTTGCTTCGCTGTTACTGGGTGTTTATGCTTTCACAATGGTTTTCCTGCTATTAAGTTTATTTAGCACCGAAGAGTTTTACAAACTAATACGTACCAATGGTCTTAAACCGAATAGTTTATTTGGCTGGATGCTGGTCATCAGTATTTATGTACCACTCAGTTTGTATTTTCTGAATGAAGCGCCTTTAACAATATTGCTAATCTGTGTGCCATTCTGTGTTTTCGTAATAATAGCTGAGCTTTACAGGGATTTGAAGAATCCATTTCATAATATCGCTTTTACTATATTCGGGGCAATATTTGCAGCGCTTCCCTTTTGCTTTTTCTACGCATTGGGATTTATGGACGGTATGTATTCCTGGCATTTACCTCTGGCCTTTCTGATAATGCTCTGGGCGAGTGATACCGGAGCATATCTATTTGGAATCAGCCTAGGCAAGAACAGATTGTTTGAAAGACATTCACCTAAAAAGAGTTGGGAAGGTTTTGCAGGAGGTTTATTATGCAGTATGCTGTCAGGGTATATTTTAAGTATTTATTTCACTGAGCTATCATTATTTCACTGGCTTATCGTTTCTGCTATCATTGTCAGTTCGGGTACCTTGGGTGATCTTTCTGAGTCAATGCTAAAAAGAAGCCTTTCAACAAAAGATTCCGGATCTTTTTTACCCGGGCATGGCGGACTGCTTGACCGTTTTGATGGATTATTACTTGCCGCTCCACTCGTATTTGTATATTTGTCTTTCTTAAAGATTTTCTGATCCTTCTAAGAAACCCTTGCTTTGATTGTGGGCTATGATAAATTATTGGAACGATTTTTATTATTATAAAATATAAACAGTATTACTTGGAAAGAGAGAATAAATCACAGCATGAAGTCATGTCTGAAAATGAAGTAATAAAAGATCGCTCTTTGAGATTCATGGCGCTTGGCCTTGGTATAATAATACTGGTCATGGGATATCTTACGCTTTATGTAGATGACGCCAGTTCCTTTTT
>JBDNGV010000437.1:0-1776 GCA_041689125.1 Daejeonella sp. | reverse complement strand
GAGAATTTTCCTTCAAAATTTAAAGCATATAGAAGCAGCATAACCGATACAATCTGCATAGATTGTACCATCAGGGCCTTGAGATGTGAAAGCACAAACTGCTGACTGTAATCCCCGAAAAATCTTCTCATAACCACATAATAGGCAATAGTACCAATTGCCACAACTAATACAGGAACCCAGTTCGGGATGCCCAGGTAGGGGATAAAGATGACCAGTGCCGAAATGATCAGTCCAAGTGCCCATAAACCACTAAGGCGATCGAAAAACAGAGCTTGAAACAGTCT
Source organism: Daejeonella sp. (assembly GCA_041689125.1). Classification (GTDB taxonomy): domain Bacteria; phylum Bacteroidota; class Bacteroidia; order Sphingobacteriales; family Sphingobacteriaceae; genus Daejeonella. The sequence continues at coordinate 1,489 of JBDNGV010000437.1, read as the reverse complement.
GCGGCCTTTGATCTCAAATTTCTTGCGCAGCAGAAATATTTTGTATCCATCCCCGCCAATTCCACCTGGTAGAAAAAGATTGTAAAACATGCCGAGCAGGTAAATCTTAAAATTGTATGTCTCAGAAATCTTTAATCCAATACCCTTAAAAAAAGTATTTAGACGTGAAGAAGAAATCAGTTGGGAGATTACAAATGCTATGAATGCAAAAAACAAAAAAAATGGATTTGACTTTTCAAAAGCGTCTTTCAGGTCATTTAACTCGACTTTTATAGACACCAGATATAATGAAAGTCCTGTAATGGAAATTTTTAACAGGGCCTTAACGATGTTCCAGATCTTCTTTTTTTCCATTAAAAATTCTTCTTACCTGGTATGTTTTTCTGTTTGTGCCTTCAAAATAAGTACGGACAGAAATTTCTGCTAAAATTCCGAACGTGATTAATTGTATTCCCCCCAATAAAAATATAAGACCTAATATTAAGATTGGTTTACCCCAAATATCCTGACCCATCAGTTTCAAAATCAGCAGATAAGTATTGATGAGGATTCCAAGTCCGAGTAAAATGAAACCCATAGTTCCAAATAGGTGCATTGGCTTTTGAATGTATTTCCTGAAGAAAACCATAGTAATCAGGTCGGCCATTACCTTAAATGTACGGTTGAGGCCATATTTGGAAGTGCCATGAATCCTTGCATGATGTTTGACATCAACCTGGGTAATACTTGCGCCCTGTAATTTGGCAAGTACTGGTATAAAGCGGTGCAATTCGCCATAAATGCCAAGATCTTCTGCAATCTCACGCTTAAAAACCTTTAAAGTACAGCCATAATCCTTGATATAAACTCCTGTCATTCTGCGGATAATGGCATTAGCAATCTTTGATGGGATCTTTCGAAGGAAAATTCCATCCTTGCGGTTGGCCCTGTTTCCGGCAACTACGTCCCAGTCTTCATCCTTCATTTTTTGTAACATAAAGGGGATATCGGAAGGATCATTTTGCAAGTCGCCGTCTATTAAAGCAATGTAGGTGCCTCCTGCGTGATCAATTCCAGCCGTCATGGCTGTACTTTGCCCGTAGTTTTTTCTTAACTCGACTAGGATGATCCTTTCATCCGCATGCTCACGAATTTGTTTCTGGGTTCCATCATTTGAACCATCATCTACAAATATAACTTCGAAATTAATTCCTGTTAAAGCATCATTTAAAGCATCAATCAGTGGTATAATATTTTCTCGTTCGTTTAAAACGGTGATTACAACAGATAGTTCTCTCATTTTACTTGGTAGAGTTTGAGGTTCCGGTATGTTTTTACCAATGATGCTTTGGGATTATTTATATCTCTATCAAAGGTAAAATAATAACCTGGCTTACTAAGCCCTTCAGTAAATTTCACTTGCTGCATACGAGCACGTTGAATATAGAATATCAGTCGATCATGATGCGGAATGTCCAATTCTGAGGGGTGATATTGATAAAAATAAAAT
>JBDNGV010000436.1:0-2402 GCA_041689125.1 Daejeonella sp. | reverse complement strand
GCGCCAATAATAGGTGAGTCACCCACACGCCCATGCATTTTGTAGGCCATACCACTAGTTGTACAGGCACCAGATAGATTACCTGATGAATCTATTGCCAGCATCCCAATGGTATCGTGATTGTATTGATTTCCGGGAAGTTTCGCCGGACTGAAAAGCCTGTTTTCTATATTTATTTCCGGATTATACTTTGCAGTTTTAAGCCATTCTTTCCACGCTTTTTCTGAGGAAGGAGTCAATAGATTTTCCTTTTTAAAGCCTTGCTCAAGAGCGAATTGCAGAGCACCGGAACCAACAAGCATCACATGAGGAGTTTTCTCCATAACTCTTCTCGCAACAGAAATGGGATGAGTAATATGCTCTAGAGCTGCAACACTCCCACAATTACCAAATTCATCCATGATGCATGCATCTAATGTAACCCGGCCATCTCTGTCCGGTAATCCACCATATCCCACTGATTGATTGTTAGGATCTGCCTCGGGAACATGAACCCCCACTTCAACTGCATCAAGGGATCTGCCATTATTTTTTAATATTTCCCAAGCTGCTGCATTAGCAGCAATTCCGAAATCCCAGGTTGAAATAACAATGGGTGCTCCTGTAAGTACTGAATCAATAGTTTTTCCAAGCGTTTTATTTCCGGATAGTACCGAAGCACCTGCCAATGAACCTAGAGTTAAAAATTTACGGCGACTGATCATTCTTAAAGTTAACTAAAGATCTTGTTCACAGAAATAATTAGAAACAAAAATCCCCGTAATCTGAGGCCTCAGATTACGGGGATTTAAAATTAAAATTCAATTAGATTTAAACAGTCGTGCTAATTTTCAACTCTTTCAATTGCTCATCTGCAATTGTTGAAGGTGAATCAATCATTACATCTCTACCCGAGTTGTTTTTAGGGAAAGCAATCACATCTCTGATAGAATCAAGTCCGGCGAAGATCGAAACAAGCCTGTCAAACCCAAATGCAATTCCACCATGTGGCGGTGCCCCATATTCAAAGGCATCAAGCAAAAATCCAAATTGCTTTTGAGCATCTTCAACACTAAATCCAAGATGTTTGAACATCAACGATTGGAGCTCTCTGTTGTGTATCCGAATTGAGCCTCCTCCAATCTCGGTACCATTTAAGACCATATCATAGGCATTTGCACGTACTTCACCCGGTTTGGTATCCAGCATAGCGATATCTTCGGGCTTTGGCGAAGTGAATGGATGGTGCATCGCATGATATCTGCCACTCTCTTCATCCCATTCTAAAAGCGGGAAATCAAGCACCCATAATGGTGCAAAAACATTCTTATCACGTAGGCCTAATCGGTTTCCCATTTCGAGGCGAAGTTCACTTAATTGCTTACGAACCTTCTCTGTATTTCCTGCCATTACAAGAGTCAAGTCACCTGGCTCTGAATTAAATGCAACCGACCATTTCTTCAGATCATCCTCACTGTAGAATTTATCTACTGATGATTTTAAGCTGCCATCCGCGCCATGACGCAAATAAATTAAGCCTGTAGCACCAATCTGGGGACGTTTAATAAAATCTGTTAGTTCATCAACTTGCTTTCTGGTGTACTCGGCACAGCCTTTAGCGTTAATACCAATAACGAGCTCGGCCTGATCAAAAACAGGAAACTCTTTCCCCTTGACTATATCATTCAATTCAACAAATTTCATGTCGAAGCGTGTATCAGGTTTATCAGATCCATATAAACGCATTGCATCAGCATACTGCATCCTTGGAACCTCTTCAAGATCAACACCTTTTACATTTTTGAACAAGGTTCTAATAAGTCCTTCAAAAACATTTAGAATATCCTCCTGCTCAATAAATGCCATTTCGCAATCAATCTGGGTAAATTCTGGCTGTCTGTCTGCACGAAGATCTTCATCGCGGAAACATTTTACGATTTGAAAGTATCTGTCAAAGCCAGAAACCATAAGCAATTGCTTAAAGGTTTGAGGAGATTGGGGCAATGCATAGAATTCTCCCGGGTTCATACGGCTAGGAACTACGAAATCACGTGCACCTTCAGGAGTTGACTTAATTAATACTGGAGTTTCAACTTCAATAAAATCCATGCCATCGAGATATTTTCTTACCTCTTGAGCCATTTTATGCCTTAATACTAAGTTATTTCTAATCGGGTTACGGCGTAAATCTAAATAACGGTATTTCAATCTTAGATCATCTCCACCATCAGTTTCATCTTCAATCAAAAAGGGAGGAAGTTTTGCTGCATTAAGTAGTTCAAGTTTCGAAACCTTAATCTCGATTTCACCAGTTAGCATTTTCAGGTTCTTATTTGAACGTTCAATAACTTTGCCACTAACTTTTATCACAAATTCCCGTCCAAGTTCACGTGCTTGGGCTCTCATTTCTACATTATCATCCG
>JBDNGV010000435.1:0-6418 GCA_041689125.1 Daejeonella sp. | reverse complement strand
TGTTTTTTCAATCTACTGAAGCATCTGCATGAAACAGATAAACAAATTTTTATTACAGGGTAAAAGCCGGTTTTAAAATGGGTAATCAGAATGTTTAATATTTTAAAGCATGATAGCAATTCTAATTGGAATACTTTTTAGGCTTAATTCAAATTAAGCCACTAACAAGATAAAAAGTTTTGCTAAAATATTAAATTTTAAGCCGATAATTTCAGGAAGATTGTTTAAGCAGTAGATACTTTATTATCCCTTAAACAATCCGATATGTTGAAAAGTTTAGTAAGTAATCTTTAAACTTATAATATTGGTAATATATATTTGATTTTGAAGTAACGAAAATTTAATATTTACTATGGTTCCAAAGGGCAAACTCCTTATAATTGGCGGTGCAGTTGATCTGGGAAGTTCACTAAATTATAATGAAAATGTAAGCCACCCGCAATACGTAAAATTCTTTGAATTGGGGATTCTTAAGCGTATCATCAGCGAATCGGCAAAAGCTGAAAATTCTCTTGTTGAAGTAATTACAACTGCCTCGAAAATACCCGAAATAGTTGGTAAAGAGTACATTAATTCATTTAAACAATTGCAGGTAAATAATGTCAATGTGATGGATATCAGGTCAAGAACCGATGCCATGAACCCTGAATATCTGGAACGTATAGCAAAAGCAGATGTGGTGATGTTTACCGGTGGTTATCAACTGCGCTTGAGCTCGATATTTGGAGGTACGCCATTACTACACTTATTGAAAAAGCGTTATCATGCAGATAATTTTCTTATCGCCGGTACATCTGCAGGGGCCGCCGCTGCTTCTACAAACATGATCTATCGCGGCAGCAGCAGTGAGGCTCTGATTAAGGGAGAAGTTCAGATTACAGCTGGTTTAGGTTTTATTGACTCGGTGATTGTAGACACTCATTTTGTTCAACGTGGCAGAATAGGCCGTTTATTTTATGCTGTAGCCAGTAATCCTGGGATGTTAGGTATCGGACTCGGAGAAGATGCCGGATTATTAATCACTGAAGGAAATTGGATGGAAGCTATTGGCTCTGGCCTAACTATATTGGTAGACGGGCGTTTTATTACAGAAACAAGCATTTATGAAGTGGAAATTGGTTCTCCGGTATCTATTAGTGGACTAAAGGTCCATGTGATGTCAATATTCGATAAGTATGATCTTGAAAAGCACGAACTTAGCATTCAAAAAGCAATAAAGGTGGAAGAGGGCGTTTTCCTGAGCGTTAAAAGTGAAGATAATTAATGGATCATAAATTAATTATTCATGGCGGTTTTTTTAGCGAATCTCATACAAATCTGGAAGTTAAACTGGCTAAACAGGAAGCTCTTTCTGAAATTGTAAAGCGGTCATATACGTATTTAAATTCTCATTCTGCATTGGAAACTTCCGTTTTTGCAGTTTCGCTTTTAGAAGATTGTGAGCTTTTTAATGCAGGTATTGGTTCACAGATCCAAAGTGACGGAAAGATTAGACTTAGTGCCGGTTTAATGGATGGGAGCAGCGGGAAATTTTCGGGAGTAATAAATATTGAGGATATCAGAAATCCAATATTAATTGCCGAAAAGTTAATGTCATTTGATGACCGGGTTTTGAGCGGTAGCGGTGCACTTGATTTTGCCCATAGCAATGGCTTCGAATATTTTAATACTGAAACTCAGCAACGCAGGGAAGAATATGATGGGAAATTAAAAGCATCTAAAGGTCTTGGTACCGTCGGTTGTGTAGCTCTGGATAAAGCCGGGCATATTGCGGCTGCAACCTCAACCGGAGGTAAAGGCTTTGAAATTCCAGGTCGTGTTAGTGACTCAGCCACCTCATCAGGAAATTTTGCTAACGAGTTTGCAGGTATATCCTGTACAGGTGTTGGTGAAGATATTGTAAGCGCCGGCCTTGCAGTTAAAATTGTAACGCGTGTAAGTGATGGTATGAGTTTGGCAGCAGCTTCGCAAAAATCATTTCAGGAACTTAATGTTCATAATGGTTTCGCGGGAATAATAGGCATTTCAGCAAATGGAGAACTATTTCATTGTGATTCACATCCGTATATGGTATGGGCGGCATTTGATGGCGAACTTTCGGTTTTTGCCTGATCTTTTTGTTAGCATGTAATTTTAAAAATCTTTATTCGTTTGAGCTTGATAACCAAAACAATATGTCCGAAATTTGAGAGTCTTATTTTCTCAAATCCATATTAGGCAATTATAAATGAACCTTAGGTCAGTTTTAGTTTCACTCCTGTTATTGATTATTTCCGTAAAAAGAGGAATCGCAGAATCTGTTAAATGGGAAGAAGGAGCCACTATTTCATCTCAGTGGAGTATAATTCCCAACAGTTCAAGGTCTGATTCCCTAAAGCTTATTAAACAATCGTCTTCCTCAGGTATTGGAGAAGTAAAAGATTACCTACACACGCTTCAGTTTCGAGAGCAGTTGAAGGCCTCTGATAATATTCCTTTTGTTTTTCCAACATCAGCAGGGGTTTATAATGGAAGTCTGAAGTCGGATTCTTTAAGCGCATATGATCAGCTCCTTTTTTTAACAAGAAATCTGGGAGACCGAAATGCCGAAGCCGGGGTACTGAACTCCTATGCAGTAAGCCATGCGCTTAATGGGAAGATGGATGATGCGGTTCGTTTATTAAACGAAGCAATTCTTTTGAATTTGGAAGTAAATAATATGGTTTCTGTAAGAAATAATTATTTAACACTCCAAAGGATTAACAGGTTCAGAGGAAATCTAAATGAAGCCTTAAAGTACAATCAGGCTATTTTAATGATTGACTTGAATACAAAAAACAAAAAATTTCTTGCAGATACTTATATGGATCACGCCGAGATCCTGACCAGTCAGAAAAATTTTACAGATGCTGAAACCCTGATACTAGGAAAGGCTCTGCCACTTTACTATTATGGTCTGAAAGATAAGACCGGAACAATCCGCTGTTATGATCAGCTTGCAGACACCTATCATCAGCAGAAAAAATTTACACAGGCGAAGTGGTTTTACATTCAATCGAATATGTTAGCCAGAAAAATATCTAGCTCTTCAGGAATTGTAAATTCACTCATTAACCTTGCTCATGTCAAAATGTCAATAGGTGATTATCAGCTTGCTCTGATAGATTTTAAAGAAGCAGAACAATTGTCGGTAAAAAATAAATATAAATACAAGTTGATTGAAATAAAAAGCGACTTGGCTGATGTTTATAACAAACTTGGTAATTCTGGTGCGGCAAGCTCTGCTTTTTCAGAGTTTAAAGTCATGAGAGAGACATTTTTAAGAACAATTCAATAATGAGTATGCGGCATTTATTGCCTTAGATTCCATTTTTTAGGTATATTGAGACCCGATATTAAACAAAACATAAACATGTTACATGGTTAAACCTTTAATTAGAGGGTTTCCATAATTATATTTAATTTTTGGTACCAAATTAGATACCTATATTCTGAAATGAAGTTAAAATCAGTTAAAGAGATGTTAAAAAGATTTTGTCTGGCCTTATTTATTGTATCAGCTTTAGCTTGTCAGGCCGACCCGAGGGTAAGTATAATTGTTTCAGGAAGTGATCTGAAACCTGAGCTTCAGCAATCTGTTGTCGCAAAGTCGCTAGTTGAGTTACTTGAAAACTTTCACTATAAAAAAGTGGTGGTGGACGATGCATTTTCTTCTATTGTGTTTGACGAGTATTTAAAAGCATTGGATAACGGGAAAAGCTATTTCCTGCAAAGTGATATAGCTGCTTTTGAAAAGTTCCGTTTAACGATGGACGATGATATCCGTTCAGGAGATCTAAGTGTACCTTTTTACATTTTTAACGTCTATCAAAAAAGATATAACGATCGTGTAGCTTTTGCTTTAAAAGAAATCGATAAGAAGTTCGATTTTACCAGTAACGAAAGTTACACCTACGATCGGGAGAAACTCCCATGGCTTAAATCAGAGTCTGAGTCAAATAACCTCTGGTCTAAACGTGTTAAATATGAGATGCTGAATCTCAAGGTGACAGGTACGGAGGAGTCAAAAATAACGGAGACTTTAAAAAAACGATATGAGAATCTGGTTTCTCAATCCACAAAATTTAATAATCAGGATGTCTTCCAAATTTTTATGAACGCATTTACCGGAACGGTTGATCCGCATACCAATTATTTTGTACCAAACAGGGCACAGGAATTTAATGAAGACCTTGCTCGGACTTTTGAGGGCATAGGTGCAAGGTTACAGCTTGAAAATGAGGTTGTAAAAATTGCCGAGATTATTCCAGGTGGACCAGCTTTTAAAGCTAAAACAATTGAAGTAAATGATCGTATTGTGGCAGTTGCTCAGGGTAAAGAAGGTGAATTTGTGGATGTGATTGGTTGGCGCCTAGATATTACAGTTACTAAAATTAAGGGCCCTAAGGGAACGATTGTTCGGTTGAAGGTGATTCCGGCGGGGCAGGAATTATCTGCTACTCCAAAAATTGTAGAACTGGTTCGGGATAAAGTTGTACTTGAGGATCAGTCGGCGAAGCAAACAATAAAAACTCTTACACAGAATGGTAAATCGTACAAGATTGGTATTATCCAAATCCCCGCTTTCTATGCAGACTTTAAAGCCATGCAGGCTAGAGATCCCAATTATAAAAGTACTACCCGCGACGTGAAGTTATTGCTAGATACCTTAAAACGGGAAAATGTGGACGCTGTTGTGATTGACTTGAGAAGTAATGGTGGAGGTTCTCTTCCTGAAGCGATTAGTTTGAGCGGTTTATTTATAAAATCTGGCCCAATTGTTCAAGTAAGAGACAGAAGAAATAATGTAGAAATTGAAGAGGATGAAGATCAAGGTATTGCTTGGACAGGTCCCTTAGGCGTTTTGCAAGATCGATTCAGTGCTTCGGCATCTGAGATTTTTGCTGGCGCTATTCAGGATTATGGACGCGGAATTATTATTGGCAACCAGTCTTATGGTAAAGGAACTGTTCAGCAGGGAATAGATATGGGAAGAGTGATTGGGACTGCTGATAAATTAATGTTGAAAGCTGCACAGACCGCAAGCAATAAGTCGGGAGCTGCTGTGGGAGCAAACGCACCTGAATTTGGTCAGATCAATTTAACTATGGCTAAGTTCTACAGAGTTAACGGCAGTACAACTCAGCACAAAGGTGTAGTTCCTGATATTGAGCTTCCAACAGTTTTCCCAAAAAATAAATATGGGGAAAGTTCTGAGCCAAGGGCATTGCCTTGGGATACCATTGCTCCAAGTAAGTACTCACTAGTTACAAATCTTGACAACGTGAAGGGCAAATTGCTTTCCATGCATAATTCGCGTATGAAAACATCATTAGGCTTCCGAAACCTGCAGCAGGATATTGCTGATTTTGCCAAAAGGGAGGCTGAAACTTCAATTACTCTTAATGAGGTGCAACTGAAGAAGGAACGAGATGAACAAGAAGCTAAGGTTTTGGAAAGAGATAATCAACGTCGTGCTTCCAAAGGCCTGACTCCGTTAAAGAAGGGTGAAGCTAAGCCAAAGGATGATGTCGATTTTATTCGCGATGAAGGTTTGCAGATTATGGTAGATTATATTCAGATCAAATAACCTGACAAAAATGTACTAGAATATAGTTGGAAAATAATAATCGAAATCAAATAAATAAGAAAACCCCGGTTCGCACCGGGGTTTCTTGTTGAATTTCCTAAATAAGAATTATCCTAAAATAAGCAAAATAGATCCTTGAGTTTGCCCTGAACAAACAAAATGCTTAAGATTTCTTCTTGTTCTCAGTATCCATAATATTGATACTCATCATCTGTTCCATAGTGCGCTTCATTCCATCGGCAGAACCGTCAAGAAAAATTACATTCCCTTTGCCATTCTCAGAAAAATGTTTAATCGCTTCTGTCCACATAGTGAAAAGAATCACTGAGGTATCAAGATCTGCAGTTTGCATCTCTTTAGCAGCATGAGTCATACCCTTTGCTACTTCTTCTCTGAATAGTGCGATACCCTGTCCTCTAAGCTGTGCAGCTTCACGTTCAGCATTTGCGGCAATCTTAATGGCATTACCATCAGCTTCTGCAGCCTTGGTCTTGGTAATCAATAGTGCCTGACCTTCATTTTCTGCGGCAGCTTTCAGATTGTTTGATGCAACAACACGGCTCATTGAAGTGAGGATAACTTCATCAAATGTAATATCGTTGATCTGAAGATCCTGAAGGTGATAACCCCAACTTTCAAGTACGGTGTCGATTTGCTCTTTTACGTGATCTACAATATCCTTGCGAAGGCCCAAAACCTCAGATTGTTTTTTACTCGCAACAAACGAACGTATAGTACCCTCGATTGTACGAATGAGTGCCTGCATCAGATTTTGCTCATTGATGAATTTGAAGGCTACGTTTTTTATGG